>JAZGBI010000023.1 GCA_036476315.1 Candidatus Neomarinimicrobiota bacterium
TTGACTTCGTCAGCTCAACTTCGAAAGCGTATCCATACAAAGCGTATCCATAATCTGGTACTATTTGACTTTATTTGACTTTGTCTGAAGCAGAAACCAAGGCAGTTTAGGGAGTAATCATATAAGGCAGTTCCCGTCGAGAAACGGGGTTTTCTGAGAGCGGAGAGGGAGGGATTCCTCCGGAGGAGCTCCTATGGAGGAACCCCCGTCCCCAAAGAGCTACCACCTGCCCAGCTTCTTGAGTTTCTTCCTAAGCCAAATATTCCCTTCACCTCTTTTCAAGTAGTACTCTCGTTTCTGAGCTTCGCTCCGAGTTGTATACTGTTCAGTGTAGATTATGTCAAACGGCCGGTGACCCTTCGTCGCCCGGACTTTACCTGCGTTGTGGTCCTTCAATCTTGCCTTCGGGTCTTTCGAATGTCCAATATAGTGGAAGAAGCCACTAATGTTTCTTAAAACATAAACAAAATACATAATGCGGAGAGGGAGGGATTCGAACCCCCGGACCGCAAAGCGGTCACCGCATTTCGAGTGCGGCGCATTCAACCAAACTCTGCCACCTCTCCCCCTGAACAAGATCCAAGTTCCAAGATAAAAGATAAAGGATAAAAGATAAAAGTACCAGTCACCAGTTGGCAGTAAGCAGTTGGCAGCTGGCAGCAAGCAGTCAGCAAGAGCAAAGATCCAAGAACCAAGATAAAAGTAAAAATATACAAGACAAGAGGGCAGTCAGCGATCAACCGTTAGTACTCAGCAGTCAGATTACATATTACGCATTACGAATCACGAAGTTCGTTTCTTCCTGAAAAATTCCTGCAGAATTGACTGGCATTCTTCCTCCATAACTCCCCCCTTGACAGCCACGCGGTGCGGAAGGCGCGGATCGCCGCAAATCTGATAGAGTGATCCGCAACATCCTTCCCCCTCATCGTAGCATCCAAAAACTACCTGATCCAATCGAGAATTAACAATGGCACCGGCACACATGGCACACGGTTCCTTTGTCACATAGAGAGAACATCCTTCCAGGCGCCAATCTCCGAGGAAATTCGCTGCCGCGGTAATGGCAAGGACTTCCGCATGAGCTGTGGGATCTTTCAACCCCTCCCGTTGGTTATGACCCCTGCCGATGAGATGATTTCCCTTTACAATTGCCGCTCCCACAGGCACCTCTCCTTCATCAAAAGCTTTCTCCGCTTCTTGCATGGCAACCTTCATCCATTTTTCGTGATTTGCGACAGGCATGTTGCGTCACCTGAAGTGGGAGACAACAGGCAGGAGGAAAAGATAGATAGTCAGGCTAGAAAGTATCTCTCAGGAGTTCAATTTTCTCGGCCAGTTCTCTTCTTCCGTCAATAGTGGTGACATCTGGAGTGAAGGAACTGGGATTTGTGAGGAGTTGTTGAACATGGACAAGACTCTGTTCAAAATCTCCAAGAGAGAACTGCGACGAAGCGAGAGTCCAGATAATGTGCTTGGCGCTCACCGTCACATCCCGGGAGAATGACCACCTGGGAGATCCCTGTGAGGCAGTGTACGTAGTGTCTCCCGTTCTAGACAGGAGATCATTGCCGTAAACGACAGCGTTCACGTGATTACCTTTTGCATGATAAGACAGCGCCAGCCCTGCTGTAGTCTCTTTCACCAGCTCGTGAGGTGGATCGGCCAAGAGAAGAATCAAGTCTTCATCAGTAGTATCCCTGAGAGCAAGAGTCCGACTATTCTGAAATTTCGTGATGCTCGAGTCGATCTCGCCCAGTTTTCCAAAGGACCAACCGAGGCCGTTGTAGCCATCCTTGTACGCCGTGTCCTCAAGGACGGCCTCCAAAAACCAGTCGTTTGCCTCTTGAAACTGTTCTTCAACATAAAGCACCCAGCCATATTCTGTCATATCCATTTCTGTAGGCTCTAGCTGCTTCCGGCAGTTCCAAACCAAGAAGGGAAGCGCAAGAAGGACGAGATAGAGAGGAATTCGATTCTTCATCTCAACAGGGTCATTTTCTTGGCCTGGGATACTCCCTCCTCCGTCGCCAACCGAACAATGTAGACACCTGACGAGACGGGTACTTCAAACTTGTCCATGCCGTGCCACACCACCTCGTGGTAACCCATGTCCATTCTGCCATCGTGAAGAATCTTGACCTCCTGGCCGAGAATGTTGTAGACCGCAATTGTCACGCGCTGGTCAGGTCCTCCAAAGAAACCTATATCGAAAGGGATCCGCGTTCGGGGATTGAAAGGATTGGGATAATTCCTCCCGAGAGCTGTTTTCTCTGGAACCGTGAGGGTCCTGCGACCGAGTTTGAAATACCCCATGGAGGAGGTCCAGGTCAACAGGTTGCCGTCCCTCGAAACAGTGGGACTCTCCCGCCAGATATCGTCCTGACTTTTCTGATATATGGCTTGCTCTTTCTCTGGACGCGCAGTATCCGCTGGAAGAGTAACCATGACCGGTTTATCGAAACGAGCTATAGGAAGACCCATTCGATAGAGTCCGCCTCCTGTTTTGTTCAACGAGAAGAGGAGTGAATCGACAATCATGAACGGTTGGTCGAAGGAAACGCTCCCGGCCCTTCCTTCAACACGAAACATGCCATCAGGACTGGATGCAGACCAGCCGGTTTTCGCTCTTGCCAGGGACAGTTGAGAGCTACGGGTAATGGTCGTATCTCCAACTTCTGCATTCCCGTACATGACGAATTCGAATACACCTGTGGTGTCGAATTCGTGGTTTCCCACCCAGGTGAAAGGACCAACGGAGTCGAGAGAGACAGCAACCGCGATGGGGTTGATGGTAAGGGTCACATCGAGGACCTTTTCCGCCGTGTCAGTGATCATCAACTCATAATACCTGGTAAAGATCGTATTCTGAGCCAAAGAAAGAGCCAGGCGAGGTCTCAAGACTCTGAGGACGTCCAGAACGAACGTCACGGAGTCCGTAAGCGTATCGTTGGTGGCATCAGTGGCAGTGATAAGAATCCTCGAATCCTTTATCCAAAACTGCTCAGGAATAAGGGTGACAAAGACAGAAGTATCAGCGGTGTCTTTGGCGATGACCTCGATTTGCAAGGAGTCGGCGGTAACCTCGAATGTGACAGTCGAGTCGTCGGGATCGGGAGCTGAGATCATCATGAACAGCGTGTCGTTCTCGAGTACAGTAATCGTATCGGCCAGTAACTCGATGTCCGGGGCATTGTTCTTGTTGACTGTCAAAAGAAATGCGGTCGTGTCAGAAAAACCCCATTCGTCCGTTACGCTCACATTCACAGGATAACTGACGGTGTCTCCATGGAACGGAGTGTCCCAACTGATCGCCCCTGTGACTGAGTCAATACCGATGAGTGTATCCGAGGCTAACAATTCCAGGGTAACCGCTCGTCCAGATGTGTCGTCCAAGAACCAGTAGCGCAGAGTGTCCCCGAGAAGGGTTGCAATATCGATATCAGTAGCGACAACTTGATAAGAAAATGGGACCTCTTCCTTTACAAACTGGCCGTCTATGATCGCGAGATCGGGGGCTGAGTTCGACCGGAGAAAACCGGAGACCGTTTGAACAGTGTCCGATCGGTTTCCTGCCCTGTCCACGGCTCGGAGGCTTACATCAAATCGAAAACCATGTCTCAAAGGTGCAGTGTCGGCGACTGACGTATCGAGTCCCACAGACATCCAGGCCTGCACGCTATCAAGAATTGCTGATCCAAACTTCCCCACCGACCATTCGTATTTTTCGATTCCTGATTCCCCTTCTAGCGTATCGTCTTCAAATCCAGTCCATGTGATAGAAACCGTGTCATTTGAAATGAGCGTTTCTCCATCCGGAGACTCAGTGTACCGACCTCTCACCGGGGGAATCATGTCTATGACCAAGATATCCGCGCTTTCTGTCCCCGACGTGACGTTTCCTACACGGTCAGATAAATCCGCCCATGTGATGATACTCGATCCCTGCACGAACTCGTCCGAAGAAAACGCGCTGATAACGTCATTTGCATACACTGTGACCGTTTTCGAAGTAAGTGCTGGACTGATCAAGGTGTCGGGATCTCCCACGGCTGTAGCGGAGCCAGGTATGCCGACGATTTGCATTCTCGGCTGAATTCTTCCACGATAAAGACTAGTATCGCTGCTGAGGGGAGTGGGAACTGTAATCGCGAGGCTGTCCGTCCCGTCGTTGAACCAGCCAGCGGACGGCAGCGAACCAAGCGGTATCACACTGCCAGTATCGAAGTCCAGCGGCGGTGTGTTGTCGATCTCAAAATCGCTGTCACCTGTCACAGTTGATACCTCGTTACCGCCCAAATCTGTGGCGGATATCGACAGGACCATGGTGCCCGTGTAGCCTGTACCGGAATCAAGCGAGGTAATTGTGTAAATCCAGGTGGAATCATCATTCGTTGATCCTGCAAAGGATGTATTGATATATGTGCTATCAGTAGCATCGGCGAACTGAATGGTAAATACGGGTGTAGATTTCATTTTTTCAGTGAACCAAGCGGTGATTGAGACTTCATCCCCGGCCTTCCCGAGATTCTCCAGAGTAGGCTGCGACACATTCGTGTAAGACAAGCTACACGCCGGCGCATCGGTATCCACAACGATGTCCTCGTTTGACCCTAACGACCCGGATGCCCCTGGCACCGGGAGCGTAAGGACCAAGTCGTTGCTGGCTACGTCCTCTATTGTGGCGCCCTCAAGAGACAAGGAAGTGGTATCCACAAAATCGAGATCACCACTGGTATGGGTTGGCGCAACCACGTATGTGAATACCAACGTGTCGTTTCCCGATCCTGAAGTGTAGCTGATCGGAGCATCCGCTGAACCCGTCTCCAGGGTCATCGTTGGAGTTCCACCAACGGTGACATTCTCACTGATATTCACATGCACCACAATGGTATCACCTTCGTTGTAGACCGTGTTATCACTGGGTGAAGATACAGAAAGGACAGTGGGAGCTATCGCGTCAATCAGAATTGCTTTATTGGCTCCAAGGGAATTGGTCTCTCCTGGAGAGGCCAGTGTCAGGGTAGCCTGATTTCCCGCCGGGTCAGCGATCGTACCCTCGTTCAGAGCCAAACCAGTGGTTGAGCTGTAATCCAGATCGCTCGATAAATGACCTGACACAACCGTATAATTAAATATCAGAGTATCGTTACTGGAACCGCTGGTGTAATTGACGACGGCGTCACTGGTTCCAGTCTCCAATGTTAATTGGGGCGTCCCCGTGATAATAACATTTTCATCAAAGAGAACCAGGACAGGGATCACCTCACTCACGGTATATGCACCATTCGCTTTCGATGACGACACAGACGACACGGTAGGTGCAGTCGTGTCGATTATCAGGGCCTTATTAGCCCCCAACGAATTGGTTGCGCCTGGAGTAGCAAGCGTCAAGGTCGCTTCATTTGCTGCGGCGTCCTTAAAGGTTCCGCCGTTCAGTGCCAACGAGGTGGTCGCCTGGTAGTCCAAATCGCTGCTGGTATGACCCGAAGCTACCGTGTAGTCGAAGAGAAGTGTGTCGTTACCCGTACCGCTCGTGTAGTTCAGAACCGCATCACTGGTTCCTGTTTCTAACGTTAACTGAGGAGTTCCGGTGACGGTTACGTTCTCACTAAATATGACGGCAATGGTAATGACTTCAGCCACTTTGTAGGAACCATCGGCTTTCGTAGAAGAAACCCCGGAAACCGTTGGGGCAGTTGTGTCAATGATCAAAGCCTTGTTCGCCCCTAAAGAATTGGGGGCACCCACGGTGGGCAGCGTTAGGGTCGCGTCAACTCCTGTGGCGTCTTTGATGGTTCCCGCGTTCAGAGCCAGAGACGTGGTCGCCTGGTAATCCAAATCGCTGCTGGTATTGCCCGAGGCGACAGTGTAGTCAAATGTAAGTGTTATCCCGCCTGAACCACTCGTATAATCAACAACGGCATCGGTGCTTCCCGTTTCCAGGGTCAACTGAGGATTGCCCGTGACAATTACGATTTCACTGAACTTGACGGTGATCGGTATGACGTCATCCGCCTTATATGATCCGTCTGCTTTCGTGGAGGAAACCGTTATGACACGAGCGGGAATGGCGTCGATAACAATCGCCTTATTCGCTCCAAGGGAATTCGCTGCACCGGGAGTGGCGAGGGTCAGGGTAGCATCATTTGCGGCCGCGTCTCTAATCGTCCCGCCGTTCAAGCCCAAGGATGTCGTTGCAGCGTAATCTAGATCGAGACTTGAGTCTCCCGAAGCTACTGTATATGTAAACGTGAGAATCGTCGTCCCGGTGCCACTGGCATAGTCCACAGCCGTGTTATCGGTGCCCGTTTTCAGAGTCAGTTGGGGGGTGCCCGTCACGGTAACGGCCTCACTAAATGTGACCGTGACGTTTATCTCCTCCGCCTCCATGTAAGACCCGTCAGTTTTTGAGGAGCTAACCGAAGACACGGTTGGCACCGTTGTGTCAATAATCAAAGCTTTGTTGGCCGCCAGGGAAGTCGGTTGACCTGGTGTTACAAGTGTGAGCGTCGCGTCATTCAATGCAGCATCCTGAATTGTGCCCGCGTTCAGAGCCAGGGACGTGGTCGCCTGATAATCCAAATCGCTACTGGTATGAGGAGATGCCACGGTATAGTTGAAGGTCAGTACACTGGTCCCGGTCCCACTGCTGTAGTCAACGACCGCGTCACTGGTTCCTGTTTCCAACGTCAGAGATGGAGTTCCAGTGACAGTCACGTCTTCACTGAAAGTAACCGTGATTGGAATGACCTCCGCGGCCTTGTACGAACCATTATCAGTTGTCGAAGAAACTGAGGATACGGTTGGTACGGTCGTATCAATTACTAAATCTTTGTTGTCCCCCAAGGAATTAGCGGCCCCAGGTGTCGCGAGGGTCAGCGTCGCGTCATTCAATGCAGCATCCTGAATCGACGTGCCCTGAAGCAGGGACGTTGTGGCTTCATAATCCAGATCACTACTTGTGTGCCCCGATTCGACGGTGTAATCGAAATTGAGCACGGTGGAACCGGAACCGCTCGTGTAAGCTACGGCTTTGTCGGTTGTTCCGGTTTCCAGGGTCAGGGTCGGCGAGCCCGACACCGTTACGGCTTCACTGAACGTGACCGTGATTCGAATAACCTCACCCACCTTGTAGGAACCATTGTCTTTCGTTGAAGTGACGGACGATACGGTGGGGACAGTTGTATCAATTATCAGCGCCTTATTGGCTCCTAATGAATTGGCAGCGGCCGGTGAGGGGAGAGTCAGTGTGGAGGCGTTCCCTGAAGCATCGTTGATAGTGCCCGTATTCAACGCAAGCGACGTAGTGGCAACATAGTCCAAATCGCTGCTTGTTTGCCCTGACGCAACTGTATATGTGAACGTAAGGATAGTTGTGGTGGAGCCACTCGTGTAGTCTACGACGGCGTCACTAGCCCCCGTCTCCAACGTCAACTGAGGAGTGCCAGTTACCGTAACGTTGTCATCAAATGTGACGGTAATAGCAATCACCACGGCCTCTTTGTAGGAACCGTTCGTTTTGGAGGAAGTTACACTGGTTACGGTAGGTCGAACTCCATCGATTACAAGGGCCTTGTTCGCACCCAGGGAGTTCGCTGCGCCAGGGGTTGCCAGTGTCAGGGTGGCGTCGTTTTCAGCAGCATCTTTGATGGTTCCGGACAACGCACCGGTGCTGAAATAGTCCAGGTCGCTACTAACGTGTCCTTCAGCGACTGTGTATGTGAAAGTCAGAATGGTGCCACCTGAACCGCTGCTGTAGTTGACGACCGCGTCACTGGTCCCTGTTTCCAACGTTATGGTTGGAGTACCTGTCACAGTCACGGCTTCATCGAAAGTAACGGTTACATCGATCTCATCGTCAATCATATATGTTGCGTCGGCTTTCGAAGAAGACACCGATGAGACCGTTGGGGCCGTGGTGTCTATCACCAAGGCCTTATTTGCCCCCAACGAATTGGCTGCGCCCGGACTGGCCAGTGTCAAAGTGGCGGCATTTCCCGCAGCATCATTGATGGTTCCCGCGTTCAATGCCAGGGAGCTTGTGGCTTTAAAGTCCAGGTCGCTACTAGTATGACCTGAGGCGACTGTGTAGTTAAACGTTAATACAGTCGTCTCCGATCCACTGGTATAGTCTACCACCGCATCACTGGTCCCTGTCTCCAGGGTGATCTGGGGAGTTCCTGTGACTGTGACAGCTTCGTCGAAAGTTACGGTGATACTGATCACGGCGTTCACGGTATAGGATCCATCGACCTTCGAGGAGGATACAGAGGAGACCGAAGGATGGTCCGTATCAATTACCAGAGCTTTATTCGCACCCAGCGAACCGGATCCTCCTGGAGCGGCGAGCGTTAGGGTAGCGGTATTGCCGTTTGCGTCCTTAATGGTGCCCGAGTTCAGAGCTAGAGCGCTTGCGTTCGTATAATCTAGATCACTGGTTGTATGCCCGTTTGCAACCGTGTAGCTGAACGAGAGAGTTGATGTAGTGGATCCACTGCTGTAATTCACGGTCGCGTCGGAGGTCCCGGTCTCCAGAGTGATTGATGGTGTACCCCCGGAAGTGACTACGGTAACGGCCTGCGTGAACGTTACATCAATTGGAATGGTATTCGTGTCATTATATGATCCGTTGGCCGTCGAAGATGATACACCCGACACTGTAGGAACCACACCGTCAACTACGAAATTCTTGTTGGCCCCCAGGGAATTTGCGGCCGCTGGACTTGCGAGCGTCAGGGTGACATCGTTACTGGCCGCGTCCCTGATCGTACCTCCGTTCCTTGCCAGTGAACTCGTCGTTACGTAATCGAGGTCATTGCTTGTATCGCCAGATGAAACGGTGTAAGTAAAGGTGAGCGTATTAGAGCCAGTGCCACTGCTGTAGTTGACCGAAGCGTCACTACTGCCGGTCTCCAACGTTATAGTTGGCGTTCCACCGCTTGTTACCACCGTTACGACTTCGCTAAAGGTGATATCCACATCGATAGTATTAGGGATGATTTTCGTGCCCTCACCCGTGCCTGAGCTAACGCCAGACACGGTCGGAGGGGTAACATCATAGTAAAAAGCATCATTGGCGTTATAGCCGTTCCCATCGGCGTCGCAGGTAACTGTCACCGGAGAGCCGCCAACAGAATCTACGACTTCGAAGAATACCTGATCAGCGTTAGAAAGGATTCCGGATATCATGGAGTGTGTTATGTCCAGGGTAAAGGGGTTGGATGCCGCATTGGACGGGTTTGTTCCAAGGCCACTGGTTCCATACCCGGTCAAGGTCTGGTCCTGGATTCCGCTTACGATACTGTAAGTCACTTTGTGGGTTTGAGTATTGCCGAACCCCGTTATTGTGATTCTAAACCCTCCAGTACCGCTGCTATGGTCCTTCGCCGTCTCGTTGTAGTATCCATCGGGCGACTGACCCGTATCAACATCGTGCAGGGTTTGAATGGTCGCAGAGGCCCCCATCAAGAAAGAAGAGAAAAGAAGTGATGCCGAGATGTTCTTTAGAAATCGCACTGGAAGATTGGTGGTCTAGGAATAGCCGATAGTGATAATCAAGGGTAACATCTTGGTTAGAAGACGCAGTTCAAGGTTCACGAACTCCCTGACCCTGGACCGGTAATTCGAAAAGAGGCAAATCATGTCTCAATCTAGGTTGGAAACTCCATTATGAGAAGATGCTGCTGGACAAAACTGTCCATCTGTACGGCCTCTGATCTCATTAGGAAAGATACAACATCACAATCTTCTTGCAGTTGAGATACATCACAAATCAAAGTTCCATAGCTGGTGTTAGTCTATTACGTGATTTTCCTGGGGTTAGATGAAAAACCTCTATCGATTACAGGGTATATCCGACCGTTATAAACCCGTCCAACCAGCTGGCTCTAGCACCCGTGGCATTCATATCCTCAGGCAGACCGAATGCATTCGTAGATCGGACACCAATGCGAACATCAGCCAAATTCGCAAGAGAGAAACCAAAGCTTTGAGCAACTACGTAAGCCGGAGAAGATCCCATTACACCCGCCCCGACCTGTACACTGCTAGGTCCTGCGGGAAACGTAACGAGGCCCAGGAAGCCAATGCCCGAGAATTCACCTCCTACAGGCAGCGAATTCTCAAAACTGAAAGTAGTCACTTCTGCACCTAGACGGAACTTGATAGGACCGATCTGCATGAGAAATGGGAAATCGACACTCCCCCGAAAATCGATGAGGGAATTCCACGTGGAAAGCGTGTGGTTAACATAGCCAGTGGAGGCGGCGGACACCTGTATGGAAAATCCCTCTCTCCTCGCCTCATCTGCAAGATCCACTCCCGTCTGCGGAGGTTCTTCCTCCTCCTCTGCCCCTAAAAGGTATTCATCAGGCTCAAGGAATTCTTCCTCAAGGAACTCGTCTTCCTCGCCCAGAAAATCCTCCTCATCCAAGAATCCTTCCTCATCAAGGAACTCCTCACCCTCGCCAAAGAACTCATCTTCTCCAAATTCTTCGAATTCTCCTTCGTCACCCCAGAAAATCCCTTCTTCGTCCTCCTCCTGTGCATAGACAGCGCTGAAGCTCAGCACGACAGCAAAGCATATCGTGAGGAGAGCTGTGACCAATTGGTTCTTGTGAACGCAATGGGAGGCTATCAAGACATTCCGCTCCATTATTGATCGTGATATTTAACTACGAAACTAACCTTACCTCTGCAAAATTACCTCGTAGCAAGTAATATAAGGCAACCTGTCACAACAAATCAATGATTTGAGACATGAACGGGAAAGAAGGCGTTAAGGGGAAAATATCGATTTTTTGCCGTCGTGAACCCCATTCGAAACGTGGATTACCCGAGGGGATTTCTTCTTTTTCTTTGTCTCTTGATTTTAGATAAATCGATGTGTACTCTTTCGGATAAATTGTAACCACTCAAATATGGCCTTATCAGGGAGACGGCATAAGTGAGACTCATTCTTCGAAGAAGTCTTATCCTCACAGGGCTTCTCTCATTTCTTCCAGCTCAGGATGCCCAAAATCTCGTTGCCGTCATCAATTTTCCCGCCTTAGGTATCTCCCAGCTTGAAGTAGATTCTCTCACGAACCGTTTCAGAGATACTGTTGAAGGATCAGGCGATGTCCCACTTATGGAAAAAGAGCGAATGATGGAGATCCTTAACAAGGAGAGCATTCAGCCAAAAGGGTGCAGCAGCGTCTGGTGTGCCGTCGAATTGGGAGAGCAACTGGGTGTTGCCCGCGTTGTCATAGGTTTTATTCAAAAAGAGGAGAACAGGTATGCCCTTCGTGCACAGTTGGTTTCTGTTGGAACAGGCAACTTAGAAAATAGCCGCGAGTCAGAGTACGTGGGAGCGGAGAAAAGTCTGGGGACTGAGATAGAGGTTCTCGCCTACGAATTGTTTGATCTGGCAATTCCACCTGTACTTCTTGAGAAGCATCAGCGGATTGTGGAACTGTCGATGGAACTTCAAGGTATCACAGCGATCAGGAAAAAGATTGGAGCGACCCTACGGTCATTGATAATTCCGGGATTGGGACAGATCTATTTGGACAAGAAGTTATGGGGATTCGGATGGATATTGACTGAATTGGCGTTGGGAGGATTTATCTATTCCAGCTACTCCTCCTACCAGGAAGCCTATGACAGAACCATAGATTTTCTGGAGCTTTACGGATCTGAGACGGACGTGGATATGATCGCCGAATACAGATCTGAGATCCAGCAAAGTTATCATGAGGCCGAAATGGCAGTAGAACAAAGAAAGATCCTGACACGTGTTGCAACAATCCTATGGGCGGGAAATGTCCTGCACGCTTACCTGTCCGCTCCCAAACATGAATCTGCCCACAACAATCCTTCTATAAAGTTCGCGTATGACCCCCAATCGCGTCAGACACAACTAATGTTGACCATTGCGTTGGACTAACATATATCTGATTCTTCTCGCCTTTTTGTTGAACTGTGAGAACCTTCCTATGGTTGTATACGATAATCCCCTTGATCTCGAGGAAGCGGAAAAGAAGGGCATCGAATTGCCGGCACTCGTCTTCTTTCCGGACAGCGTGGCGATTGACTCTGGAGATACCGTCACACTCAGGGTATTTGCCATGGAAGTGCAAAATCTCGGTGGTTACCACATCCAGGTTATTTATGACACGTCCAAACTGAATCTTACCTCTGTAGAGGTAGGTGAATTCTTTGACTCCACCGCAACTCCCATGTTCTTCTATAGCGAGGACACCACTTCTTCTCTCATTGACATTTATGGTATCAGTCTTGGGACGGACAGTCTTGCGTTCGCGTCTGGAACAGGGAATTTGGCGCACATGGTTTTCAATGCTGAAGGTTTGGGCAAATCAACCATTCAATTTACCCAAGAAAGCGAACTTGTGACCGCCGATGATAATCCTATCGAGATCAAAGCATATCTGGAAGCGATTATCCAAGTTGAATAAGAGAATCAGATCCCGAACCATCGGAGCTTTCATATGTGTTCTCGTATCACTGCAGTCCCAGGATGTAGCACGACCAACGATCGATTCCATCACTTCAGCGACAGATGACGGTGCCTATGGAATAGGAAGTGGAATAGACGTTACTGTTAATTTCTCAGAAGAAGTCTCCTTATCGGACGGCGGAATTGTCAGGATATCCTTGAATACCGGTGTAGCCAATACGTCCATAGAAATTGGTTCAATTACTGATGCAACATCGGCATCCAGTGTTTACACCGTTCAGGCTGGGGATTCGAGTTCCGATCTGTCAGTCAGTTCCGTTTCCCTCGCTGCGTCCGATCCAACCATCGGTGCAACCTTGCAGGACGGCGCTGGGAACATAATGTTGGATTTTTCCATCCCTTCAGACGGGAATTTGGACGACTTCAAGGAGATCCGGATCGATGGCTTCGCCCCTGAAGCGCCCTCGGGGTTATCCGCCTCCCCCTCGGATGGTGCTGTGACCCTTGAATGGAATAGAAATAGTGAAAGCGATTTTTCAAAATACAGAATCTTTGCAGGGATCTCCTCAACACCGACAACGGTGGTGGATTCAACGACCGCAGCGACTGACACGACCAAGACTTTCAGTAACCTCGATAATGACACCACCTACTACTATCGACTCACCTGTATCGATTCCCTCGGAAATGAGAGTGACTATTCTGATGAAAAAGCTGCGACTCCTTTTTCACCCCCGAGTGCGGGCAACATCAGGGACGGCTTGTCGGCAGACGTGGATTGGACAAATTCCCCGGACTCGCTTTCGGCTAATTGGGACGTGTTTGTGGACAATGGAACAGTGACCTACCAATATGCTGTGGGTATTTCAGCAGTAGATGATATTGTCGGGTGGAATAATGTTGGATTGGATATATCTGTCGCCGTATTGGGACTGAACCTGTTTGAAGGCTTCACCTATCAAGTAAGCGTTCGTGGGACAGACTATACCTTGGCTTCGGATACAGCTACAACAGATGGGATAACAATTGATTTCGCTTCTCCCAGTGCAGGAACGGTGAACGACGGTCCTTTAGTCGACTTGACTTTCACGGCATCTGACACTTCTCTGTCCGCTAACTGGACAGGTTTCAGTGACGACGCGAGCGGTATCGACTTCTACGACTATGCCATCGGTGATTCACCTGGAGACACGAATGTTGTCACTTGGACAAACACGGGTCCGAACACAACTGCAACGAACAGTGACACTACGTTTCATGATGGGGTTACCTATTATTTCTCGGTAAGGGCCGTAGATGTTGCGGGTAATACTTCTGATGCCGCCACTAGTGATGGTGTGACGGTCGATGTCTCGCCCCCTATTCCGGGAAATGTAATTGATGCTTTGGCAGAAGATAGCGATTGGACCACTGACTCAACATCCCTTTCGGCCTCATGGTATGGGTTTAGCGATGAGTTGAGCGGAATCGATTATTATGAATTTGCTTTAGGATCGGACAGCGGCGGAACGGATCTTGTCAGCTGGTTTAACATTGGGGTCGATTCATCCGTCATATTAACAAATCTTTCTCTCAGAGATTCAGCGACCTACTATTTCTCTGTCAGAGCGACCGATGAAGTTGGAAATGTTTCTTCCGCTTCCATCAGCAATGGTATTACGGTTGATATAAGTCCACCTTCCGTACTCTCATTGGTGCCATCAATGGAGACTCCGCTGAAGCTGACCGAAAACTCCGACATTATCATAACATTTTCGGAGGTTATTGAGACATTGCTGGTCGAGGTGGTCCCAAGCTTGATGTCCACGGTTCAGTACCAGGTGAATAGGTCCGACGATCAGGTTACTTTGACAGTCGAGGCTCCCCTGGCCAGCCTGGATACGATCAGCCTGAGTCTGAAGAACGTTACAGATCTGAGAGGGCTGGTGGCCAACGATACGGTTTATGAATACCATACTGCACTGCTAGCAGATTTCAACGCCGACTATGAAGTCGACATAACTGACTTGACGGAATTTGTCTCCCTCTGGCCAGATGTTGACATTGGTCCCGTGACGGGGGAAATCCCCCATTTCATTCCAGATCTGGACGGGGAAACAAACCTGAGGGACGGGATGACTTTCGCACGGATGTGGAGATGGTCCCATGACCAGAACGACTCGCTCATACTCGCCAGGGCTTTCACCGGAGAAGAGCCGGAAATCTCTCAATCACGTCACGGTTTAGCTATCCATCTACCGGAAGGCGTCTCAACAGGCGAAATCGCCCTGCAGTATCCACAGTTCAAGATGAACATAGATATGGCCACAGAGAACTTGTCCTCGAAAGAGATTCTCATCAGTACGAAAAGAGCAGAGCTCGGTCAAATACTGGTGGATTTCGGATATTTTGAGGACAAAGATGGAAAAGAAGTTGAGTTGGTTATTGAGCATTTTGACAAAAGCAGTTCGAACATCCTGCTGAGCTACATCTTTTACTCAGCTGACAAGAACATCGTGTCTATGGGGACAAAATCACTTAATACGAGAACCGTCCCCGAGGAATTTGAACTGCATCAGAATTATCCAAACCCTTTCAATCCAACCACCACCATCCTGTATGATCTGCCTGAAAATTCCCAGGTAGAACTCGTTATCTATGATATCCTGGGCCGCCAGGTGAGAACGCTCCTTCACGAGGGAAAAATGGCGGGTTACCACTCTGCAACCTGGGATGGCAAGGACGGAATCGGGTTGCCTGTTGGAACAGGAGTCTACATCTACCGGATTCATGCCCGGGAGGCCGACGATGCCACATATTCCAGGGCACGCAAGATGCTAATGCTTAGATGATCTCAACCCCTCTCGCGGTAAAGCAAGAATTGGCTATTGACTGCAGTACAATCCAGATACGTACGCCCGGAAGGACCTCTCTACGCGTCGCTATTTATCGATCGTAATGAAATGAAGATGGACGAGAGGCAAGCTCGAGCCCCTAACCTCCTAATCCCGAGACGAACTTGCCACATTTGTACGCCTGAGAGGACTCGAACCCCCAACCTCCTGGTCCGTAGCCAGGCGCTCTCTCCAAATTGAGCTACAGGCGCAATTTGTCGTAGCGCGTACGGGAGTCGAACCCGTGTTACCGGCTTGAGAGTACGGTACTTCTCGACGACAACGCCGGATCTCGCAATCTGGTTACAATTCTGTATCAATAAGCGGTAAAAATCAGCGACTCCGTACGCCTGAAATTAGGTGAATTATTGATCACGGACAAGCCGGAACTACGCTGCAAATTATACGATCCTGCCAACGAAAAACGGTGGATCCTGTTCCGACCAGGCGGGATGGGATCGGCTGTTTAATAGTAATAGAAATCAACATATGCTTTCTAACTGAAATCGCTTCAACTCAAAAACCGGACAGGTGGTGGGATCTTTCATTGAAAGCTGACTCTAGTAATGCCACAGGATTCTTGAATTGAGAGAGACGTAACAGTGAAGCAAAACTTCAAACCAAACTAGGTTGAAAGACATTGCCGTGTATGCGGACGCGAACGCATCAATCCGAAGCCAAACGAAGAGTAATGTCCGTGCTGTAACAGAATCGGAAAAAGGGACTCTAGCCGCAGATCCTGCCGAAGAAGGTTTCAGACATGAAAAGTACCCTTGGTAACTGAAGAATATTGAGAGCTATTCTCTGAATTCTGGAGTATTTGATAGTTATATTGAGAGTGTCATTTTGAGAGAAAAAGCAACCTTGAAGCGGTGATTTGGGAGCCATTTCGTGCCACTAAACAATTGCTTCAAGCTAAGAAAGACAATATCATTTGAGCATAAGTCAACAGGTCTCATTTCAAGATCCTTTGGAAAACCGAGTGTCCGCCAGCAGGCGGATCAAGTTGATATGGGCAATATCGCGCATAGTGTTTCTTGCTGTTAATGCAATATGAACATCCTCGGCATCTCTGCGTTTTATCACGATTCTGCAGCCTGTCTTATCCAGGATGGTAGAATCATTGCTGCCGCCCAAGAGGAACGGTTCTCCCGCATCAAGCACGATCATGAATTTCCCAAAAGGGCCATTGACTATTGTCTTAGTGAAAGTGAGATTACTGCAGATGAGCTAAACCACGTAGTCTTCTACGACAAACCATTTCTGAAGTTTGAACGTATCCTGGAGACTTATCTTGCTGTCTCACCGTTCGGTGTCCGTTCATTTCTTATGGCGATTCCTCTCTGGATACGAAAAAAACTCTGGATTCCCGATTTGATTCAAAAAACACTGGAATACAAAGGTGAAATACTGTTTACTGAACATCACGAATCCCACGCGGCATCAGCGTTCTTCCCCTCCCCATTTGAACATGCAGCATTTCTCACGATGGATGGTGTAGGAGAATGGGCGACAGCTTCCTTCGGAGTGGGAGAAAAGAATAGAATCACCATTGATTCAGAGCTTCACTTTCCACATTCTCTCGGACTTCTATATTCAGCGTTTACCTACTACACCGGTTTCAAAGTAAACTCCGGTGAATATAAAGTAATGGGATTGGCTCCCTACGGTGAACCCAGATATGTTCAGACAATTCTTGATAATCTACTCGATTTGAAAGAAGATGGTTCATTCAAACTGAATATGACATATTTCAACTATTGCTCAGGACTCACCATGACGAACAAGCGCTTCGATAGACTATTTGGGGGTAAGCCGAGGAAAAGAGAATCAAAGTTAACTCAAAGGGATATGGATTTAGCCAAATCTGTCCAGGTCGTCACTGAAGAGATTGTCATGCGAATAGCAAGACATGTGCATAAGGTTACGGGCGAAAAGTACCTTTGCCTTGCTGGAGGGGTAGCGTTGAATTGTGTGGCGAATGGAAAACTCCTAAGGGAAGCACCGTTTGACGACATATGGATTCAACCGGCAGCGGGCGATGCAGGAGGCGCTCTCGGTTCAGCACTTTTTGTCTGGTACCAATATTTGAATAATCCCAGATTTGCTGACAATCGTCAAGACGGACAAAGGGGGTCAAATCTTGGCCCCGGCTATTCCAACGAGCAGATCTTGGCCTTCCTTACGGAACATTCCATTCCATATCAGAGATTGGATGGAACAATCATTGATAAAGCCGTTGATCTATTAATTGATCAAAAAGCGGTAGGGTGGTTCCAGGGAAGAATGGAATTTGGTCCAAGAGCGTTAGGAAATCGTTCTATTCTTGGTGATGCCAGATCTCCAGAGATGCAGCGTAAGATGAATTTGAAAATCAAGTATCGTGAAAGCTTTCGTCCCTTCGCACCTACTGTCCTGGCAGAACGGATATCAGATTATTTTGAGATTGAAAGAGAAAGTCCATATATGTTATTGGTTGCTCATGTGAAAAAGGACAAACAGATTCCGATAAAGGAGGAAGAGAAGAATCTGTCTGGCCTGGATAGACTAAATATAGTTCGCTCCGATATACCGGCAGTTACCCATGTTGATTACTCTGCCCGGATTCAATCCGTAAATGCGGACGATAATCCAAAATACCATCAATTAATCAAGAAATTTGAACAGCAAACCGAATGTCCTGTAATTGTCAATACTTCATTCAACGTGCGTGGGGAACCCATTGTGCAGTCTCCTTTGGATGCCTATAAATGTTTCATGCGAACACAGATGGATTATCTGCTGATGGGCGATTTCATGCTGGATAAGAGACAACAACCTGAATTTCACGATGAAATTGACTGGAGGCAAGAATTTGAACTGGATTAGAGAAATTCCACGCGAAATGAGAACACTTGATATTTCCAATAAGGCAATTCGAAAGTTTGGGGTGGTAATTGCCGTTGGGCTAGGGTCAGTTGGGACCTTTGTCTTTCTGAGAACAAACAACCTTTATTCAGCCCTGTGGCTGTGGGGAATTGGACTGCTGTTTTTGATCCTCGGGTTCATTTTACCACCAGTTGCTAGACCATTTTATAGGCTGTGGATGTTGATTGCCTACTTATTGGGCGGATTTGTGTCGCAAATTATTCTGACACTACTGTTCTATTTCGTCCTCACTCCAATTGGATTGGTTTTGAGACTTATGGGCAAGGATCTCTTGAGTAAGAATTATGGCAGTAGTCAGGAAAGCTATTGGGTAAAAAAGGATCTATCCAATATTACGAATGACCAGTACAGGAAAATGTATTAATCAGTATTCTCAAGTTAACGTCAAGATACGTAGAAACTGGAACGAGAGAACAACTTCAGCCTCGTCAATTCTTGATAAACAAGATCATTAAAGACAGTAGCAGACAATCTGGGAATACACCGGTCCTTCCCAAACCGGCAGTGAAGTTTGCCAACATAGTGTTTGCGAAGGATGAAAAAACTCTCCCCTCGGGGGAAGCAGTTCGTGAAACTGTTCCGAGAATCGTCAATGAACGAAAAATACCAGTCATGGATATTCATGAAAAGGTATTTGTCCCTCATCCCGATCCTCTGTCACTTTTTCCACTTAGAATGCTAGGCCACTACACTACAGAAGGATGGAGACATGCAGAAGAAACGATTGCCAAAAGAGTCAAGGCATATGGTAATATTCCACTAAAGTAAAAAACTGAGGACACGCTATGTCAAAACTTTCAATACTATTCGAATTCTGGGATTTCCTTAAAGTCCGCAAGAAGTGGTGGCTCGCACCCATCATTATTTTCCTCGCTCTTTTTGGGGCTTTGATTGTCCTGATGGAAGGTTCGGCAATAGCACCGTTTATCTATACGTTGTTCTAATCCACGTGAATTGGAAAGACAGGCTAATCCCCACCCTCCGAAATGGCCTTTTTCTTTGAAAATCTCCACAATGTTCAAATCCATCGATAACCTTCTGGCAAAATGGTCAAGGGTCGAGCAGAATGCATGTGGCAGTATGATGGCTGCCGAACGAGTAAATCAGACTTTCATAAGCTGACAATGCCCACAGTCCACCACCCGCATTGAAGGAAAGATTATCATATATTGCACAAGAAGCTCTCTTCTTTGCGGGACATACTATTGATTCTGTAAAAAGAAAGTGATTTAAGATGTAAAGTTAACCAGATATTGTAACTGGAAGAATAGTCCAAGCAATTTGGGTCTGGAATGATATCTAGAATGATATAGTGTGCCACCGAGAGAGAGAAGCAAACTGCTCTAACTGCCCACAATGATATTGATTTATGGCTGGTAACTGGGTGTATTGAATTCTGTTATGGTGAACATATCAATGCAATATGTCCACCGAGAATTCTGTATGAATAGTAGTTAGCTGGAAAAAAATGAAGAAAAAGAGTACATACCTCATAACGTATAACATAATAGCAATATTGTTACTGTTCATATTATCCGAGGGTGCGGTAAGAATTTTTAAATCAGAAATTCAGATTCAAGGCACCACTCAAAATCTAATAGCTGATAGGGTATATTTTCAATCACGTGGTCTAAGGCCCTTTGGCAATGGCATGTCGAATGGGGTTCGTGTAAATGTCGACCAATATGGATTTCGAAAATATTCTAGGTCAATCGACAGATCAAAAAAATCATGGTTATTCATTGGCGATTCTGTAACGATGGGCATTGGTGTTGAAGCTGATTCGACCTATCCAGGCATAATTCAAGATCATGTTGATTCTATCAATATATTGAATCCATCGGTGATAGGACATGATATTGAAGACTATGAAAACGTATTTGAATACTTTGTATTGGAAAACGAGAATGAATTCAATATCTCTCGAGTAACTATATTTTGGTCTTTAAATGATATCTACTCGAGCATTGAGGATATTGATACGCCGGGAGGGAAAGTACGATATATATTTTCTGATTTCTTAAGATACTTACGATATCATAGCAAATTATATTACTTTCTTAAAACAGTAATATTTGATCGACCAAAGGATTATTACTTGTATGACCAATCTTTTTACAAAGCAGATAACATTCTTTTTAAGGACGCAATAAAGCAGATAAATATGATCAGTAAGAATTGCCGAATGCGAGATATCAGGTTTGGTATTGTTTTGTTGCCCTATGAATATCAGATGAGAAAAGAATCGGAGCCCTATCGTTTTCCACAACGATTGATGATGAGAAGTTTAAGAGAATCAAATATAAACGTATATAGTATTCTGGATGAAACTTATAATAAGGATTCGAAAGAACTCTATTTGTATGGCGATGGCATACACTTCTCAAAGGTGGGACATAAATATATAGCAAGATATTTAGTTGAGAAAATGCTTCAAGATGAGGGGAAACTAACAATGCGTTTGTAGTGGATTGTTAGCGCTCAGGATTAATTCAGTCTTTACAGATTGAATATGCGAACCAGTTTGAAAGTGCTTTGGATAGCCGATTGCAATTAGGTTGCAATTTTGAGCCAAGAATGGCCAAATCAAACCCACCCAAGACTAACTCACCTAACATTAAGAGATCAGATTCTCTCGTCGGAAAGACCCCACTTTCAGAAGGTGTAGCGCGTACGGGAGTCGAACCCGTGTTACCGGCTTGAGAGGCCAGCGTCCTAACCACTAGACGAACGCGCCAATCCGCTGGGGAGCAGGGATTCGAACCCCGACTACCAGGGCCAGAACCTGGCGTCCTGCCATTAGACGACTCCCCAATCCGTCAGCCCCGGTCTCCAGAACAGACAAATTTACCCTATTCCCTTTAGGGCAACAACCCCTTTGCAGGGAAATTTCAGGGAAATGGAACTACGGTTCGGACGCCGGGATACTACTTCATGTGCGACGGCAACGCGGGCTGAATATCCGGTCCAATGGCATCTCCGTAATCAAACTTCTTCCGGCTTTCGATAAACTCGTCACGAATAACCTTCATCGTTCCGGGATCGGTGAGGGCGTCAATGCCGCTCAGGGCAAGAACCTTCGCCGCCGTTGACATGGCTTTCAAACCTGCGGGACTTCCGGAGGCCGCGGTGGACGCCCACGAATGAGCCGGGACCTTTAGGGGCCAATTCGCGACACCGAAACCAACAGTCGGAGCTACCCAGGATATGTTGGCGACATCCGTGGAACCTCCAGGTTCGGGAGCGCGCTCGGGGTCAAAACGAATGACTTCCGTGTGCATTCCTTGCGGCTCCAGACCGAATGACTCCTGAAGCTCCCGGGCAAATGCCTGTTCGACCTCCGTGAAAGATGGAGGTCCAACCAGTTCAAGATTCTTCTGAACCATCCTCCCTGCTTCAAGGTTGATATTGTAATCGTACAAACCGGTGAACAAGGCAACTTCCGCGGGTCTGAATCCAGATTCGGCGTTCCCGTATTCCTCACCCCATGCCATCATGTCTGCCGCCTCAATGATGCGCCGAACGTGGTGATAGACCTTTTCCT
Organism: Candidatus Neomarinimicrobiota bacterium; assembly: GCA_036476315.1. Lineage (NCBI taxonomy): Bacteria > Pseudomonadati > Fidelibacterota > Fidelibacterota bacterium. The sequence continues at coordinate 21,806 of JAZGBI010000023.1, forward strand.
GCTCCGGCCAATCTTTCCCACGTGTAAACATCCAGACACTGGCAAGAGACGGGATGACGTTGGGGGCATCCCCCCCTTCCGTTACAACGTAATGGATCCTTGCCGTCTCAGGCATGTGTTCCCGGAGGAGATTGATACCGCTTTCCAGCGCTTCCACAGCATCCAGTGCAGAAACACCTTCCCACGGAGCCGCCGAAGCGTGAGCGGATCGTCCGAAAAACGTGACTTCAAAAGAGCGAAGAGCTTTGCTCGGCTGCACCGTTACTTTGTTCTCGTTTGACGGATGCCATGAAAGACACACATCCACATCCTCAAACAGACCGTCCCGCACCATGAAAACCTTTCCGATTCCCTGTTCCTCCGCCGGCGTGCCGTAAACACGAATCGTACCACGGAGTCTGTGCTTTTTCATGGCACTCTGCAGGGCCAGGGCACCACCAATACTCCCCACACCGAATAGATTATGTCCGCAGCCGTGTCCTCCCCCACCCGGGATTTTCGCTTCCACCCGCGCACTCACTGTCTGGGAAAGACCGGGTAGTGCGTCAAATTCTGCCAGATAAGCGACCACAGGCTTACCGGAGCCGTAGGTGGCGACAAAGGCGGTTGGCATCTGGGATACACCACGCTTAACTTGAAACCCATTTTCCGACAGAATTTCCGAAAGCAAACGGGACGATTCGTTCTCCCGCAGAGCCAGTTCCGCCAGCTGCCAGATTCTCTGGCTTGCAGCCACCAACATGTTGCCATTGTCGTCAACCCAGGCGGCAGCACTCCTCTTCTCACGGGTCCAGTCACCTCTCGAGGGATTCTCCCCGGACACAACTCCGATGTGAAAAAAGGAAAATATGACGATATAGAAACTGAGTGAAAGATTGACTGCCTTCATGCTTCCCCCCCCCCTATCTTTAGTCGTAAAGTATGAAGAAATCGGACTGGACTTCCCGCCGTTTCCGGAACCAAATCTACTTCACGAGCACGACTTTTCTTGTTCTAATCAGACCCCGCGACCTCAACCGTATTATGTAGATGCCTGAAGGTTCAGAGACAGCATTCCATTCCACTTTGTGGTAACCTGCTGCCATCTCCTCCTCATCTGCGATGGTACGGACACGTTTCCCCGCCAGATTGAGAACGTCTATGGATACCTTCGTGCGCCGAGGTAGCGTATAGCCGATCGCGGTAGTGCCGTTAAAAGGATTCGGATAGGCATCGTAGAGTAAAATTTCTGAAGCGATATTTGGCAATCCGCTCCCGTCAGCATCATCATTTCCCACACTGGGCAAGTCTGCGAGCAAATCTTGAATCATCTGGACGATGGCACCATCATTTATGCCAAACTCCGAGTATTGAACGGAGAGATTGTGGTCAAGAATGACATTCCACGGAATATAGGTTCCAAATTCCTCGATTATGGCCGTGGTTGAGTCATCAATTATCGGATATGAAATGCCGAAGGTCTGGGCCCATTCCTTGCAGCTGTAAGGGAAATCCCAGTCAAATCCCACGCCCAAAACCGTTAGGCCTTCATCCTTATAGGTTTGATATATCGTCTCCGTCACGGGAGCTTCGGCCTGACAGTCCGGTCACCACGAGGCAAAAAAGACGAGCCAGATGACAGAATACTCACCGCCGTTTACGTCTCCATCCAGGTCGCTCAGTGAAAAGTCTCCATTTTCATTTGCGCAATATGCCGCAGTGAAGTTCGCAACCGAATCTCCCACCATGTAGAGCTGAGCATCGAGGACCCCCATGATCAGAAGCAGGGAAAAAACAATCCTGGCGAAAGTCGTTTCACGCCGTGTTCTTTGTCCCAATGGATTCTCTAGCTTCATACCACCTCCCTGTATCGACACACTATAAGAAAAAGTAGCGCAGGAGGCGGAAATAAACTGTCAAGCGGAAGACATGACGTTTTCGCGGCACTCTATTCACAAGTTCGCTGAAAACGTCGCCATGAAAGCATCTTCAATTCCCGGCACGTACACGCATACTCCACTTTCGCATTTCAATCCCCCCTGAA
>JAZGBI010000024.1 GCA_036476315.1 Candidatus Neomarinimicrobiota bacterium
CGGGAGATATTGGGAAGTTTGACGAGGAGGGGTTTCTCAGGATTACCGACCGTAAGAAGAATCTTATTGTCACAAGCGGGGGAAAGAACGTGGCTCCCGGACCTCTGGAGAATGCGCTACTCGCGTCTAAGTACGTCGAGCAGTCTCTTGTGATCGGTGATAGACGGAAGTTCGTCAGTGCCCTGGTGGTTCCTTCGTTCGAAGCGCTGGAAGCGTGGGCAGATGAGAAGGGGATAAAGTTCCAGAATCACGATGAACTAATAGGGAATACTGAGGTTGAGGCTCTATTCAACGATGAACTCATGCACACCATGGAAGGCTTTGCCAGGTACGAAACCGTAAAAAAGATCGCGCTCCTTCCCCGTGAATGGACCATTGCCGACAATGAACTTACTCCCACTCTTAAGGTGAAACGGAAGGTTGTGGAAAAGAAGTACGAAAAGGCGATTGATACCTTGTATGAGGAATCTTCCTGATCCCCTGCCGACGCTCATGCTAAGCTCTGGGAGATCTCTGAATGTCAATATCGTGGGAGCCGGGTCGTGGGGCGGTACGTTCGCCCAACATCTTGTGGGGTTGGGACACAATGTGACGGCGTGGCACGGGGACCCCCATGAGCTGCAGGAAATGTCGAGAACGAGGGTACATCCCTATATAGAAGGTCTTGTTCTGGACAAGAAGATTCGGTTGATAGAGGTGTTTTCCTCTTTTCAGCCTGCAGATATTGCGGTCGTGGCAATCCCTTCACAGGTAGTCAGAGAAGTTCTGGGGAAAACCGCCTTCATCAAGCCGGACACGACAATCGTTAATCTGGCAAAAGGTATAGAAAACGATACGCTGCTTCGAATGAGCGAGGTAATCGCTGAGGTGGCGAACATCCGCCCGTCGAAGATTGCTACCCTCTCGGGTCCCAGCCACGCTGAGGAAGTTGCGCTGGAGATACCCACCGCGGTCGTTGTGGCAGGGGAGGATCCAGAAACCATCGAATCGGTTCAACAAATCTTTTCTTCGGAAACCTTTCGGATCTACACGAGCACCGATGTCGTAGGCGTAGAGTTGGGCGGGTCGATCAAGAACGTTATTGCCATTGCGGCGGGTATCTGCGATGGTATCGGATACGGTGACAACACGAAGGCAGCCTTGATTACCCGGGGTATCGTGGAAATTACGAGGCTGGCTGTGGCGATGGGAGCCAGACCGGAGACGTTGGCCGGACTCAGTGGCATGGGTGATCTTGTGGTAACATGTCTGAGTCGACACAGCAGAAATCGACACGTGGGGGAGGAACTGGGAAAGGGTCGAAAACTCTCCGACATTCTTGGTGAGATGAAGGTTATCGCTGAGGGGATCAGCACGGCCCAATCGATTTACGCATTGATGGAAAAGTATAGTGTGGAAATGCCCATTTGCGCCGCCACCTACCGGGTACTCTTTGAAGACAAAGACCCCAGGAAGGCCGTCAGCGATCTCATGACTCGTGAACTCGTGTATGAATGAGCGCAGGCATCTCAGTTCAAGAACTACCGCAGAAGATGAAAGGAAAGTGATCATGGATTACGGTATTCTCGCAATCATTTCTCTCATCGTGACGCTCCTGGCTTTCGTCGTGGCAGCAGTCATGGAGACGGTGAGAAGAGACCGTCAGGAGTAAGCTGCCAGCATGAGTCAAACAGGTCAATATTGACACAAATGGGCGAGAGTCTCATCATGAAACGAGCATCAAAAGTCAGCTATCGGGGAACTCGTATTCTCATAATCTCTCTGAGCCTGGTATTCCTGTTTTGCGCGAAGGAGAAATCAGAGCGACCCACCTTCGGGCTTGTGGTTCATGGAGGGGCGGGCACGATACTCAGGAAGAATATGACTCCAGAAAGGGAAAAAAACTACCGTCTGGCGCTCACTCAGGCATTATCGGCAGGGTACGGTATTCTTGAAGGAGGTGGGAGCAGTCTCGATGCCGTTGAGACAGTCGTGAGAATGCTCGAGGATTCTCCCCTGTTCAATGCGGGGAAGGGGGCTGTCTTTACAGACCAGGGAACGAACGAGCTTGATGCCTCGATCATGGACGGAAGCACGCTCAATGCGGGAGCCGTCGCCGCCGTCAAACATATAAAGAACCCCGTGAGTCTGGCCAGACTTGTTATGGAAAAATCCCCTCATGTTTTGATGGTGGGGGAGGGAGCGGAAGCTTTTGCCCGGGAGCAGGGGATCGAGCTGGTCCCTCGGGACTATTTCTACACGGAAAAGAGGTGGAAACAGTGGCAGGGGTCAAAGAAGAAAAAGAGTGATAAACCTAGTAGTTCGATGTTGCACGTAACATCCCCGCCGGTGGGAACCGTAGGCGCGACGGCTCTTGACAAAAATGGCAATCTTGCTGCAGCCACGTCGACGGGTGGACTTACCAACAAGAAATTCGGAAGGGTGGGGGATTCGCCACTCATCGGCGCTGGAACCTATGCGGATAACGGTTCATGCGCAGTTTCCGGTACCGGGCACGGTGAGTATTTCATGCGCTTTCTAGTGGCTTACGACATCTCGTCCTTGATGACCTATCGAGGTCTATCTTTGAACGAGGCAGTCGAAACTGTCATTATGCAAAAGCTGACGCAGCAAGGAGGTAGCGGAGGCGTCATCGCGATCGACAGAAAGGGAAATGTGTCAATGAAATTCAATACGGAAGGGATGTACAGGGGTTTTATGGTGGAAAACCAAGATGCGGTGGTGAAGATCTACAAGGAATGATTCCCAACTCTTTCCGGATTTTCGATTTCCAAGCCGTGATGCAATGTGGACAGAATTCGATCATAAAGGCAAATATCTTGAGTTAGGGAAAGAGTAAGACGGTGAGCAAGAAAATGACGAAAGGCAAAGAACATATGGGCACCGGCATCGGAACCCACGGTGTCGCTCCCGTGGGATATATTGAGGTTGCGGGGTCGAGGGAAGCGCTCCGAAAGGCTGCTGAAGAGATTACTAAACTGAGAAAACAAAACGAGCTCCTGAGAAAACAGATCGAGGAAGCTGAG
>JAZGBI010000025.1 GCA_036476315.1 Candidatus Neomarinimicrobiota bacterium
CGCTTTCCTTCGCCCAATTGAGGAGGCTCTGGACCTCGGCTCCATCCAACGGGTAGTAGATGAATCTTGTTTCCACGTTCTCAAAAATCCGGGAGATGGATGAACGAAACGGCCGGGAAATTGGGAGCATCCCTTCGTCGGTTGCGATGAGGATGTGGATGGGATTCTTGACAGATTCCGCCTGAATGGGGATTAGATTCGCTTTGTCCGAAACCAACGTTATCGATTTTCTCGAGACTTCACCTGCCGCTGACAGAAACTTATCCTGGCCGAGGATGGACTGAGCACTCTTAAGAGAGACTTCTCTTTGGTCCCACAGTCCCAACTCTCTTTTCGCCTCCAGTATCCGCTTCACTGACGCGTCGATTCTGTCCTCAGAAATTCTTCCACTCCTGACGGCCTCTGTGACAGCTGAAATGGCCCTGTCAATGTCCATGGGAAGAAGAACCATATCGGTCCCAGTCTCAATGGTTTTGATGGCAGCTTCTCCGGCCCAGTAGGATTCCGTAATTCCACCCATCTCCATGGCATCCGTCACTATGATGCCCTCAAAGCCCAATTTGTTCCGCAGTAAGTCACCGTTCAACTTGTTCGACAAGGTGGCCGGTTTCCCGCTCTCGTCCAGAGAAGGAACGGCGATGTGTCCCACCATGATCATCTTGACACCGGCGTCAATGGCGGCTTTGAACGGGACAAGATCGACACTTTCGAACGTATTGTTATCCTTTTCAATCACCGGGAGGGTCGTGTGGGAATCCGTACCCGTGTCGCCGTGGCCGGGGAAATGCTTTGCGGTGGCGATCAGACCGGATTCTTGAGCGCCCTTAATGAATTCGACCCCGAACCTGGAAACGATCTCAGGGGAATCGCCGAATGCTCGGAAATTGATGATAGGATTGTCCGGATTACTGTTCACATCCATCACGGGGGCGAAGGTGATGTGAACCCCGACCGCCCTGGCTTCCTTAGCCGTTATCATGCCCTGATTGTACGCCAGTTCCGGTGAATCCGTAGCCGCCAGCCCCATATTTGTGGGAAAAAGTGTGGCCCCGTCCAACTGTTGACCGACACCTCTCTCATAGTCCGCAGCGACAAGGAGAGGTATGCGGGAAAGCCTCTGAAGCTCATTCAGATTCTCGATGGTGCCGTGGGTACTCCCAAAGAAGGGAATGATTCCACCTATTCCGTGCTCTTTGACCAACCGCTTGACCTGCTGATAAACGTATGAAGATTCGGTGTAGAACCCCCCCGTATAACGCGTCATAAACATCTGAGCTACTTTCTCTTCCAGCGACAGATCGGAAATGCCCAGAACTTTCGGTTTTTCCTCCTTGATTGATGGTGCAACGGCGCAGCCGTTCAAGAGAAAAAGTATTAGGATGGCAAGCCCTACCCCACTTCTCACGATTGGCCTGATCCTTTTCATTTTGACCTCCGTCAAATTACTATCCGTTTCCGCCAACGTACGTCCTCTCTGTTCTGCCGCCAACGGCGGTCATGAGAGCGTAGGTGGTTGTGTCAATGTCCTTTGCGATATCTTCCACACGAATGCGATTCAGGCCATCGTCACCGAAGAAAAGGACCTCCTCACCCACCTGAGGTTCATCATCCTCGAAATTAACCATGAATTGATCCATGCATATCCTGCCCGCAATCTTGTAGTCCTTTCCCTTGTATCCAACATATCCTCGCCGGTACCAGTTCCTGGGAAACCCGTCTGCAAAACCTGTCTGAATGACACCGATAAACGCGTCACTTTCGGGAGTATATTCGCTGCCATAACTGATGGGGGCTCCCGCTTTGACCCACCTGACCACCACGATCGGGCCCTTGAAGTTCATCACAGGCTCCACTTCCACGCACTCCGTTGTTTCATCTGAAGGATAAGCACCGTACATGAGCATTCCCACTCTCACCATATCGTGAAACGATTCAGGGATATTCAATACACCGCCACTGTTCCCAATGTGATAATACTTCACCGGGATATTCATGTCCCGGCTCACCTCCACAATCTTGGAGAATCTCTCGAGCTGAAGATACGCATACGTACGGTCGCCTTCATCTGCAGTGGCAAAATGGGAGTAAATGCCTTCGAGCTGGATCTCCGGATGTTTCTTCAATTCCCGCAGAACCTCGAGAGCTTCATCATACGAAACACCCAGCCTTGTCATTCCCGTATCAATCTTCAGATGAATCTTCGGTCCCTTCCCAGTCCTTCGGACAAATGCGGACACCATAGGTATTTCATCCGGCCATGAAATATTCAACGTTATGTTTCGTTCCACGGCCGACTGAAGATAATCCTCCGTCGTTCGAGAGAAAAGGAGTATATCACTCCTAATACCGTTTTCCCTGAGGTCAGTCGCCTCACCCAAGGTGAACACGGACAGAAAACTCACGCCTTCGCTCTCAAGAGCTTTTGAGACCGGAACCGCTCCATGTCCGTAAGCATTGGCCTTCACTACCGGCATGACCTTGACATTACCAACGTGTTGGCAAATCTTCCGGTAGTTTCGAATCAGACGATCAAGGTTGATTTCAGCAACCGGTCTATACATGTTGAATAGTTATTCTTGGATAGTCCTCGGGCGAGATGTGAAGATCGGAGAGCAAAAGTCCACCGTAGACAGGAGGAAAATCGGACTTCACCCACCGCAGGGAGTCAAGTTCAACCGGAAGCTGATTCTTGAGTACGTCACGATAGAATGCGGACTCCACGATAATGGACCCGCTGATGCCAATTTCCGTCTCACTTCCCGTCAATTCCAGCTTTTCCCACAGATCTTCAATCAGCGATGCGAGTGCTTCAGCACCTTGCGATACGATTTGAGAAGCAACTAAATTCCTCTTCTCAGCGAAAGAGAGCACGATGGGACCCAGCTCTGCCACTCTGGCGACGCTTTCTAACACCCCGGAGAAAAAAGCGACGGCATCCTCAAAAGTTTTCCTGCCGGCGATTTCTACAACCTGGTCCCTGAGTTCCAGGATATCATCGACTGTTGACCGCTCTGAGGCAATGAGCTCCGCCAACAACATTTTCCCCAGCCAGTATCCACTTCCTTCGTCACCCGCCTGAAATCCGAACCCTCCGGATCTCCGGATATTTCCCCTGCTATCGGTGCCCAGGGCAATGGAGCCTGTCCCAACGATTAAGGTCATCCCCCTGGCATTACCCCAAATATTTCTGTGGGCCAACTCCGCGTCACTCGTAAGTTTCAGAGTGGCGCGGGGAAGGGTTTCTGAAAGTCGATCCTCAATTTGAGTCCGGTACCTGGGATTGCTGATTCCGGCCATTCCAACAACGCATCCACTCACTACCCCAGCTTGAATGGAAGCTGCCTTTGCAGCCTCGAAGATGAGGTCTGCCAGAGCTTCAATACCGCTCTCCCCGTAGACGTTCGGGTTGGTTCCCTCCCCCGTGATCCGGAAACCCTCAAATTCCTCCGCATGGAAAAGCAGGGCGTCCGTCTTTGTCCCACCGCCATCAATGGAAAGAAACCAGTGATCAGCCGCCATACTTTTCCTCGAGGCAGCCTTTTAACTGATCGAAATTCTCAAAATCCTTTGTACAGCATCCAAGAATCCACGAACTGACTTCTCCCCTCGGCATTTCACGTACCATGTAGACCCTCTTGCCCAGGTGATAGGCAACGGTAAGTTCACCCTGTGTACCGGCCCCCCGAATCACCTCCTCATTCCAGTAGCATATGACATAATCAACTTCATCGACAATGGCCTTCAGATCCCGGTCAATGATTTTCCTCACCGTGGTCATGAACCGCCCATAGTCGTCCACCTTCCATTTCCGGAAATTGGCCCTTTCTTCCTCGGTCAGTTCAGAACCATGGAGAGCGGGATTGAACACGTCATGCCCGAGGTGTTTTTTCAGCCAGTCCGTCATTTCATTACGCCATGCTTCGCCGTGGTCATGGGCATATTCGATCGCGCCGGAAAGGTAGGCCCTCATACGGTGTTGACTTTTCTAAAAAGGATTGAATTGAGAATAATCCACACAAGTGAAACTCCCAGAGGTACCAGCCAGGTCAGAAAGGTGACCTGATTGTGAAACAGAAGTTTGCGACCACCTTCCAGAAGTTGAGCCGTGGGTAGGAAGGAGAAGAACGATGATAGCGACGGGGGAAATGAACCGATGGGCACAATCCATCCGGACGCAAAAACGACAAAGAAAGATATGAGAAACGCAACAAATAGATTGAGTACCGAGCTTGACGTGAGGATGGTGACCGTGAAGGCGAGATTTATGACCAGAGCCCCCAGGATCAGAACAAAAAACATAAGACCGAAGAATGGGAAAATCCTGAGAATCGACCCTCCCAGAAGCTGGACGATGACTCCCGCTGCAAGACTTTTCACAATCACTTCGGGAAGAAGGGACACGGTGAAGGCCGTGACAATCGTTAGACTTGAGTTTGGAGACGCAGCGACCGATTCCAGGAACGGATGAATCTTCCGGTTCTCGAAGATTTCCACAAAGACGGGAAAGTAAGCAGCAATCAGTGCAATGACGAAGACGAGCCCGGGAACAACCCAGTCTCGGAAAGGAATCCCATCCTGGGAGACGCCAACCAGGCTGTTCAACCCGGCAGCGATGGAGACGTAAATCCCAACCGGCAGAAGAAGTGTCAATGTGAGCTCACTAAGCCAGAGGTGTCTTAGAATCCATAGTCGTCTCCGAAAATAGATGGGAATCAAGTTCATACCACTGAACCCTCGGTTGAGGTAAGCAACAAGGTTTCCAGCCCCACCCGGTCGGAACGATAATCCAAAAACGCCGATTCGATGGATTGCTTGATGACCTGAAGCAATACCTTTCGATCGCGGCCGTGAAAATCAAAAATCTCGCCAATCCTCGAAGGGTTGACCACCGTGCTGACCTTCACCAATTGGGCATACAGCTCATCAGGAAGGTGATCAAAATGCAACTGAAAATGGTACAGTTCCCCGCTATCGTGGAGCAACCGGTCGAGTGTGCCGTCCAGCACGATCTTTCCTTTATCAATGATGGCTATCCTGTCGTGCATTCTCTCCGCCTCCTCAAGAGATTGAGTGGTGTAGACGACCGTTTTCTTGTGCCGGGTACTCTGAAGATACTCCCATACCAGGTATCTGGACCGGATGTCCAGAGACGTTCCAGGTTCATCCAACAGCAGAATCTCTGGATCGTGCAGGAGCGTTCGAACAACCATAGCCCTTTTGAGGAAACCGTGGGATAAACTCCTCGGAAAGTCGTCCAGGTAATCCTGGATAGAAAAGGCATGTGCCAGTTTGCCTATTCGATTGGTCAAAGCGTTCCCCGTCAAACCATAAAGGGCCGCATGAAATTGAAAATTCTCGCGCAAGGTCAGTTGATTGTCCAGATTGGATGCCTGTGGCATATAGCCGATCATTCTTTTCGTCTCGTCACGTCTCAGTTGAGTGTCGAGACCGTTGATGAAGACATTCCCGAATTCGGGTCTCGCAATTCCTGCCAGCACCTTAAGGAGGGTGCTCTTCCCCGCATCATTGGGACCCACAAGGGCCACCAGTGAACCCCGTTCAACCCCGAAGGAAAGACCCACAAGGACGGACCGCCCATCGATGACCTTACCTACTCTTTTAAGTGAAATGGAAGCTTCCATAATTCAAGTCCCAAGAACCAAGAGCCAAGTTCCAAGATAAAGAAACCAAGAATTCTTTATCCCCTTATTCTTATCTTGCCTCCTGCTGACTGCTATTGCCACTGCTACTGACTGCCTCCTGCTAACTGGTGACTGGTTACTCGTTACTTGGTCCTTTATACTTGGTCCTTGTCACTTGGTCCCCCGACCTGCGTCGGGATTTCGCCCCGAGAGAGCGTCCCCGAAATAATCGGGACCGCCGCCTCTGGCGGGACAGGCAGGCGGGATTTCGCTTTGCTCAACTTTGCTCAACTTTGCTCAACTTTTATCTTTTATCCTTTTACTTTTATCTTGGCTCTTGGTTCTTGGTTCTTTCAATGTGCTTCATACCACGATTCTCCAACGCCCCAATCCACTACGATCGGTACGTCAAGGGATACGGCGTTTTCCATTTCATGAGTCACAAGGTCGGGAATTTCGTTCATCTCCTCATCCGGGACTTCGAACAGTAACTCATCGTGGATCTGCAGAATCATTTTTGTTTTCAGTTTTTCATTTCGGAGGCGATCGTGTATGTTAATCATCGCCAGCTTGATCATCTCTGCTGCCGTACCCTGAATGGGCATGTTTACGGCTGCCCGCTCCACGGCCAGTCTCACCCTCTGGTTCGAATGGTCAATATCGAAACAATACCGCTTCCGCCCGAGCATCGTCTGAACGAATTTCTTCTCCCTCGCTTTTTCCAGGGTCTTTTCCACAAAATCTTTAACTCCCGAATACCTTTCGAAATAGGCATCAATGATCTTTTGACCTTCCCTCAGGGGGATGCCAAGCTCCTGAGACATTCGGAATGCTCCCGCACCATACATAACACCGAAGTTTACAACCTTGGCTATCCGCCGCATCTCCGGCAACACATCGTCCATGGGCACACCGTAAATGTTGCTCGCCGTACGAATATGGATATCCTCTCCCTTTTCAAAAGCCT
>JAZGBI010000026.1 GCA_036476315.1 Candidatus Neomarinimicrobiota bacterium
TGTCTTTTGATGAGGGTTCATTTACCATACTGAAAGATAATCATTTCTAAAATAAAGGGGCTAACACTTTTCGTATAAAGGTATCAAATGAACCATAGAGTAAAAATTGTCCTCTATATGAGAAGGAGCCTTGAGGTAAGATATTCTTAAAGAAAAACGGCAATTACCGACTATCTATATACCCCTTCTCTTTTATGGAATTACCACTCCTTTATTTCTTCAATAATGGGCCGTAGGTGTATAGGACGGAACTTTCTGTATAGATCCACCGTCCTAGCGGAAGAATGACCTACATAATCAGCAATTCTCGCAATGTTTTGGTCTGTATGAAACATCCTTGTAATAAATGCTCTTCTCCACGAGTGAAGACCGTAGTTTGGATATTTTAGTTCTCCCATCAACTCACTATGCAACTCGTGTAGCCTTGAAATAGAATAAGGTAGTTTAGTATAAGGGTTCTCAAACAGATAGGTAGAGTTCCATTCTCTATACTTTTTTCTTCTATATCCTTTGGGGAAAGAATTACGAAGGTAGTGTTTTTTTATAGTTTCCGGGTGATGACCCATTCCAACTTTTCTTGGTATTCTGTCTATAATCCTACGTATGTGATTGATAGGTATTCTTCTAAACTTTTTCTTACAATAGATGCTCAACTCATCTTTATCTAAATCTAAATAAGACCAGAACTTTGAACCCCCTTCAACATTTCCCTTCTGTTTCTCCCAAGTCATAACAAGTGTTTCACTCGGTCTCAAGCCTGTAAGAGATTGTATCAACAATACATAATAATACCAGGTCGGTTTTTGTGAAGAAAGACCTAACTGATGAGTTGAATAATCAAGTTCTTCCACCTTCTTCCTTAAATAAGATATGTATTCTTTTTGATGGTCTGGTTGAGGGTATAATTCATCTTCTTCCTTTATCCTCCTCAACTCAGGCCACTCAAACTTATTTAATATGTCTAACAATACCTCATTATCAAGGTAGTTAGAACGATTTGCCCATTTAAGAAAAGTCCTTATATAAGAAAGATAAGACGACCTCGTATTCGGGGCTAGACCAATCCCATAAGGAACTCGGTTTCTTCCAAGAAACTTTTTTTTATCGTATCGTAAGTATTCATCATACTCATTTATCATTTTCCAAGTAGTCTTGTTTATATCCAATACACCATACTTTTTTGTGGTCCAATCCAACCAATTGTCTAATGATGTTTTTGTCTGTAATACAGTATAATGTGAAAGTTCGTTTTGCCTCACTCTCTTGTTGTTCCACTTGTAGAAATCAACAAGTAAGTCCCTAATAAAATATATTGGTTCTGTGGTGCTAGTCGTCTGTAATGAAAACTTCCAATCGTTCAAAAACTTTTCGTATCTATTTGTGTCTTTCTGTAAACAATAATCCATGCCAATATACTTTATTTCTCTATATCGTTTTCCATCGGCTCTCTTTTTAGAGTATTGAAAGTAGGTTTTGTATTTCTCTCCTTCATACTTTTTGTAAATACCTCCTTTTGGGTTTCTGTGTTTCTTTGGAATTATTTGATAGATACTTGCCATTATTTCCCGACCAATTACTATATGAATTTACTATCTTACTTACTATCTTACAAGATAAAATAGGAAGATACTGGTCTTAAATAATGATCGTAATATAATTTATCTATTGAAGTTATGAGCATTATTGTGTAAATTATACCATCAATATGAATCAAAATAAGCGGTTTCATGCCGTCCTCGCGATGACCCCACGATTAACCTGCTCAACTTTCTCTCTTCCCACAAGGATTTCCACAAGCTTGAATGCGAATTCCATGGCACTTCCAGCCGCCTGCCCGGTGATCACCTTTTCATCCACTTCTACCCGCTTTCCCGTGTGATGCGCCTTGACCATGAACTTGGCTTGGTTAGGATGGCTCGTCACCGCCCGTCCATCGACGACCCCCGCCTCCTCAAGCACCACAGGTGAGGCACATATGGCCGCCGTGAATTTGTTGGCATCTTTCAGGTTCTGAACGGCCTCAATGACCTGTTTCGACCGGCGTAGATTTTCCATGCCAGGCAGACCGCCGGGTAGAGCGATCATGTCGAACTCCTCCAGATTCACTCTCGAGAGAAGCGTATCGGCACGAACCGTTATCCCATGGGAACCCTCCACCATCTCCTTTCCTACACCCGCAACCAGAACGTCCACCTCGGCGCGGCGGAGAATGTCGATGATGGTGATCGCTTCGATCTCTTCAAATCCATCCGCTAAGGGAACGATAACTCTGGGCATCATTTATTCTCTCCTCGTATTGCTGAAAAATCACACGAAACTAAACATGCACGCACTCTCTCCTGACCCCTCAATCCTCCCACTATAGAAAGATCCAGTACCGATTCTCCACAGGATCTTGAGATTTTCGTCTCCTGATCAAATCGGGAAAAAGGAAAAGATTCAATGGATCATTGTTTGAGTTCACACCTCGGTTTGCGATTGCTTCCCTCCCGATCACGTTTTTGCTCACTGGGTAGTATATCTATCGTACTTTTCTTGGTCGCAAGAAAAGTACTGCAAAATCTCAAGATCCTGTGGAGAACTCCGGCTGAAAAACAATTTGGCTAAGGCCGCCCTCGTCCAGAGGAATCAATTGAACTCCTCCCCCGGCGTTGCCGGGGTCGTCAGACAGTAATTGATTCTTACCTCTGGCCGAGTTCAATCTTCCTTTCGCCAAATTCTTTTAAGGCCGTTCTTTTATTTAATCCTTGCAACGAAAAACTAAACATACACCACCTCTCCCGAGCGGTCGGACTCGATAAGCGAGACAATCTCCAGGGCGATTTGTTCCGGTCGAGTCCATTTCGAAAAATCAGCTTCCGGCATTGCCTTGCGGTTCCCAGGTGTGTCAATGGTCGTCGGCACGATGACGTTTGCGGTCACGCTGTATTCTTTCCCCTCCTGAGCCAGCGTTTTGGTCAGATTGATCACGGCTGCCTTGCTTACCGCATACGGCGCGGCTCGCGCCATTCCTTCCACTCCTGATGTGGAGCCAAAATTGATAATTCGACCGAACCCCTGAGATTTAAATATGGGAAGAATTTTCTTACAGCAATTCAGAGTGGAAATGAAGTTTAGATCAAACATTTTGGGCCAGTGGTCCGAATCCGTTTCTTCGACAAGGTTCCCCATCAAGAAGCCACCCACAAGGTTGATCCATACGTGAAAGGCATCCAGATTACGCAGTATCTCGGAAACGAGAAAGGCGACACTCGTCTGACTCAGTATGTCAGCACTTACCTCGAAATGCCCAGGTCCCACCGGATTCTCTTTCCTTGACGACGCGTTGGGAGTTTCCTTCCATTCCACCTCTATCCCACGCACCACACCAACCACGGTCTTGCACCTTTTGTCCAGCTCATTGACAACGGCCGGCCCTGTACCGCCGGAAGCCCCCGTGACGACACAAATCATCTGCTCCAATTTCATAGGATCTCCCCAGCAAGTGCGAGGATTTTCTCCCGGACGTAATCGCGGACTTCTTCTACCGACATGGACTCATAGTCCTCATAGGGAATAAACTCTCCCACCTCTACCCGTACAACCCCAGGGCGAAGACGCCAGTCCGTCTTCTGTTTGATCCGGAATGCCCCACGGAGAACCATGGGAAGAATATCTGCCCCCGATCCGAGAGCTAGATGGAAAGGTCCTTTCTTGAATTCCCTGATCTTCCCATCAAGCGTTCGCGTCCCCTCAGGAGACACCATCACCGGTATTCCCGCCTTCAGTTTCTCCCGTGCCACGTTGATACTTTTCAAGGCTTCCCGGAGATTCTTCCTCTGTATCGGGATGATGCCCCAGCGGCGCAACAGATATCCCCAGAAGGGAAGACGGAACTGATAGGACGCTCCCAGGCCCGTAAGATAACGGTACACGACGGCACCCAGCACGAAAACGTCAAACAGTGATTCATGGTTAAACATCACGATAAATGCCTCGGGACGTTTGAAACGCGCCTTCCCATTTACTCTCACTACGACCCCTATGGAAAGGAGGACGAAACGGGAGAAGATCCTCACAAGAGGATGGAGGTACCTTGGCGGAATGATAATAAAAAGTGGAATCAGAATAAGGACGCCCACCAGGAATGACACGATTCCAAGAGGCCACAAGATGAGCGAAATGATGGTGTGGCCCCACCCCAGGTTGCTTACTTCTGGGCCGGGCTCCCTCACAGTGTGTGATTCAACAGTGCCCACCAACCGGATGACCTGGACCACCAGCAGCAACAGAACCACAGTGATTCCAATGATTACGGCAATTCCCATCAAACTGCCCGCGACTCCATCTTCCCAATCCTTCGCTTCAAACGGTTCAGCCGGTGGATCAATGCCTCCACGTCACTTTGCCTGTAACGCGGGATTCGTGAGAGGGCTTCCTCCACAAGTTCACGGGCACCTGTCAGATTCTTCGTCCCGTGCTCATAATACTTCGCCAGCTCCACATACGGTAAAAGATGAAAGGCAGTAGATGAATCGATCATCTCGCGCCAGAGAGCCTCCGCTTTTCTCCATTTTCCCAGAGACTTGTACATCATGGAAAGATGGGACAGAATGATGGTTCTCTTGCGGGGCGAGGCCTCCCGCCGTCTCGCAGCTTCCAGGGACCGTACCGCCCGTTCCGTCTCCCCGTGACGCTTCAAGATTTTCCCCCGGGAGAATTCCACCATGGCATCCCGGTGAGAATCGTCTTCCTGAACCGCACGCCAGAGAAGATACATTACTGCCGACAGCGAGGTAATGTCATCTGCATTATGCCGGAAGACACGATAAAGGGGATCCGCCTTTCCCCACCGGACATAATCGAAATAGGCCTGGGGGATTTCCTCCCCCGGCAGATCGTCGTCACGATGAAACCCAAGCAGACGATACTCAATTGTTTGTAACCTACAATTATCTAGCGTAAGATTCCAGAGCTGCCGGCTGGGATGAAGAAGGTCAAGATGCTCCATGCGGGAAAAAGGATTCTCTTTGCGCTTGAGAAGGTAACGGGTCTCCAGCAGAGGAATATCGAATGCCTTCCCGTTGAACGTAACCAGGGTATTGAAGGGTCTCACAAACTGTGCGACGAGGTCGAGCATCCCCTCCTCTCTGGAATGGGAATCGGCAAAGAATTGCTCCACACGGAACTGACCCCGGTAGTAATAGCCAATTCCTATGAGAAAGGGAAGGGTTCCTCCCCCACCCGCGATTCCGGACGTTTCCGTATCCACGAAAATGGTTTTCCCGAAGTCAAACTTCCTGTGAGATGAGAACTTTCCCCATCTCGACAGCCAATCGTCGGAGATCTGGGTGACTGTTCTCAGGGAAATTCTCCCGTGACAGTAATCCCTGGGATGGCGTACCTGTGACACAAAAATATCTCCAAAGGGAGTATTGACATATTCACCATCCACAAACTCGTGGATAGCTCGACGCGCCCGGGTCACCGATTCATCGGGGAAATGTTTTGCTGCGCTGTCCTGGGAATAGAGTCGCCGGAGTGTGTTCTTGATTGTGGTGGAGCCGGTCATGAACGATTCCACCCTTCACTCTCGAGCAGGTTGAAAAGTTTATGATTAGCCCTGGGAAAGGCGAATCTGGAAATATCCGAGGGGACTATCCATCTCCCCACTGACTCATTCCTTGTCCCGGACCCGCTCAAAACAGAACAATGGTAGGCACTGAGAGTGATGGAAAAATGGGTGTAGGCGTGATCTACGCTGCCAATGGGCTTTTCAACCTCGACTCGCATACCCGTCTCTTCGGCAATTTCCCTCATGAGGGCCGCTTCCAGGGATTCACCTCGCGTGACCTTGCCCCCTGGCAGTTCCCAGAGCCCCCCTAAGAGTCCGTCTTCAGGACGTTTCTGAATAAGGAATTTTCTGTCATCCCAAATAACTCCAGCAACGATTGTCCTGTGAGGCCGGGGTTTCTTAAGAGAGCGAACGGGGAGTTCTTCTGCGATCCCCTTACGGTAGGCCAGGCAAGAATCCGTGACAGGACACGCAAAACAGTGGGGCTGATTCCTTCGGCAGACCAGACTCCCAAGCTCCATCATCGCCTGATTGAACTCCCCCGGACGATCATGGTCAATCCACTCATTGAGCCTCTTCAGGAACACCTTTTGCCCTCTGGTCACCGGATCCGTAAACGCCAGAAGCCTGGACATGAGGCGACTGACATTGCCGTCGAGAACAGGATGTACCCTCCCGAAAGCAAACGAGAGAACAGCAGCTGCGGTGTAGTCACCCACGCCGGGGAGCGGACGAAACTCCTTCCACGTCGATGGAACCTCACCGCCGTATGTCCACTGTACAATCTGACACGCCCGGTGAAAATTTCTGCACCGTGAATAATAACCGAGACCTTCCCACACCTTTAGTGTCTCGTCCTGACTCGACGACGCTACTGAGTGAATGGTTGGGAATCTCTCAAGCCAACGCCAGTAATAGGGAATCACCGTTTTCACCTGGGTTTGCTGGAGCATCACTTCCGACACCCAGATCCGGTACGGATCGCTCTCATTCCGCCACGGAAGTGACCGGCCGTGATCCCGGTACCAGGCCAGAATGACTGCCTTTTCCAACGGTTCCGTTACACCCTTCCTCTGTTAACGGGATATTCCCATCCCCTCCCAAAACACTTATTTGGCATATACAAACGATTCATGCATCTTAGGATGGATGCTTCAGGGTTGCCTTGGTGAGGCTCCAGAGAACCGTTTCGAGGGATTCGTGTACATCTTCCCTCCTCTCCGTAGACATGCCTGAGAGGACTTCCTCTCCCATGCTGTCGATGGTCCTCTCAATCTCATCTGCAAGTTCCTCTCCCTTTTCCGTGAGAGAAACGAGAGTAACCCGCCGGTCTGCTTTCGCTTTTTCCCGTCCAACCAGATCCTTATTCTCAAGCGTTCTTACCAGGCGGGTCATTGTACTGTTGTCCAGACCGAGATGACTTGAGAGAGTGGACATATCAACACCACCGTCAGGGATAGAGAGAAGGAGAAAGCACTGGGAAAGTGTCTGACGGCCTGAACAGACCCTTCGCCTGTGGAGGGTATTCAGAACAAGCGTCAATTCTCTTAGCAGTTCTCCGAATTCCATAATTGTATCTTACAACTAATCTAACATTTGGTGGCCTTCATGCCAAGGAATCAATGAGTGTTCGAAGTGCCCGGGTGTGGTCGGGTCCGGAGCCGCAGCAGCTGCCCATGATACGGGCACCCAAATCGAAGGCCGTTTTCATCTGCTCAAGGAAAAGCCCTTCTTCATAGAACTCCGCGATTTTCCCTTCGGGCGAAGGCATGGATTTTCCCAGGTTAGGATAGATTCCCGTGGGTATGGAAGTCACTCCCCGCAATTGTTCAAGGGCCTTTATGGATTGAAATATGCTGGAACAATTGACCAAAACCGCATGGGCCCCCATGTCCACGGACATGGCTGCTGCACGTATGAGAGTGTCGCCACCGAGAAGATGCTCCTCGTCCCCAAGAATGAAACTCACCCATCTTGGACAATCCATCTCCTGAGTTGCCTTCAGGGCACTTTCGGCTTCGTCGATTCGTCCCATCGTTTCTATTAACAGCAAGTCCACTTCTTCGCGAATCAGCCATTGGGCCAGCTCGGAAAACTCCGTCGCAGCCTCCCGTGTGCCCGGGAAGAGTTCCGGTCTGTAGCAGTCCTCCAGGGGCGCTATGGAACCTGCCACCCATGCGTTGCCGCCCGCCGCGGCCCTGGCAGCCTTGACGGCTCTCCTGACCAGTTTCCGTGCCCGGCGTCTGGCCGCTTCTTCATTTCCCATCACTTTCAAAAGGGTTCGGGTAGTGGTACGAAATGTAGTGGAGGTCAAAACCTCGGCCCCTGCGGAGATGTACTCCTGGTGGATGTCCACCACCATTTCCGGATGCACCTGGAGAACTGCCGCCGACCAGAGGGGAAGGGAGACGTCCGCCTTCCTCCGAAGAAGCTCCGTCCCCATGGCACCATCCAGAAGGAGGGGCGGACCCGACTCAAGCCGATCATCCAGTGTCATGGGATTAGCCCGCATTTCTCACCACCAAATCTACTGCAACGGAGAATATGTTCACGACTGCGGCGTTACACTTGAAAAACGTACTCGACGTACTGTCTAGTAAGCCTCCGTGCTTTTTTCTGCGTTGGCCTTGTATTCATAAACATCTCCTCTCCCGACGCGTTGGGACTACGTTTATGGTGAGAAAAGCGGGTTAGCGTATCTTGTAAAGCCAGGTAAACAAACTCACAAATGTTTCCGGGAAATAACGGTAAAGGGCGTACATCAGTTTGACATCCCAGGCATCGAGGATAACAAACCGGCCCTTTTTCATTCCTTTGATGAGGGATCTCACCGCATCGACAACTTCCAGGATCTTGAATTTACCTGCCCAAGCACCATAGTCGTCCCAGTGGTCTCTCACGAGGGGCGTATCAACAAGAGAGGGACACAAAACCGATATTTTTATCCCGAAGGGTTTCAGTTCATGACGGAGAGAATCGGAAAAGCGAAGTAGGGCAGCCTTACTGGCCCCGTAGGAAACCCACCTGGGAAAGCCCAGAAGGGCGGAAACGGATGCCATATTGACGATGTAACCTTCTCCCTGTTCCTTCATCACGGGAACAACGAGTCTGCAGTAGCGGGTGGCGGCAAAATAGTGGACTTCCATGTGCTGACGGATACGATCTTCAGACATATCTTCGAAATATGCCGGCCCCCCCACGCCGGCACAATTGACCATGATATCGACTCCTCCCAGCTCTTTCAAAGTGGAATCCACCACTCTCTCCACGTCCTCTTTCCGGCTGACGTCCCCTGGAACGATAATGACTGTTCCTCCGCCACCTCTCACCTCCCCGGCCACCTGTTCCAATCTGTCTTCCCTTCTGGCAGTTAGTACGATACTCACCTCAAGCCGCCCAAACTCCCGGGCAATACCCGCTCCGATTCCGCTGGAGGCCCCGGTGATAATCGCCCGCTTTCCTTTGAACTGATACTTAGCCATTCACCATTGATGAGTAATTATTAAATAGCCTTTTACTTACGCTAAGGCTGAGATTTAGGCTAAGGCTAAGGTTCAAACTAATGAATGAGAGCATTTCCAATGGATCATTTGGATGGTTCCTCAATCTTAGTTCTTGGAAATTCGACCAAAAGAGTCTTTGTCTTTCCCTTCCTTCGCCTTCGCCTAAGCCTTAGCCTCGGCACCAGTCAGATCTCAGCAGTCCGTAAGAAAAATGGTCCACCCGCTCGACGCCTATCGTTAAGTAGCCGCGCTTGATTCCTTCCAGACCGAACCCGTTTTTTTCAAGCACCCGGCTCGACGCCTCATTCTTCACAGAACAGTCCGCCTCGATGCGCTCCGTATTGGATTCCGAGAATATCTTTTGAATCGCTTCATGAACAGCTGCAGTGGCATAACCACGACCCCAGAATTCTTCGGAAATGGTATAACCTATCCGTCCAATGTTGTGTTCGAGATCCAGTTTGTCAAAAGAAATAACCCCCGTCCTTTCCCCTGTTTTCACATCAATGACAACCCATTTATGTGCCCGGTGAATGGGATGGGAGAGGTCGGTCTCGGAATATCGCCCCAACTCTTCAAGCAGTTCTTCCGCAGTGCGTATCCTTAGCGGTTGATGTTCCCGGACTAGCGGTTGACTGAGAAGCCCCTCCCAGAAATCGAGGTCCGATTCCTCGATGGGCTTCAGAACGACAGGTGGTGTTCTATCACTCATTGTTGCCTGAGACCCAGGTGGCGAATGAAATCATCATTGATTTCATCCAGTGAATTGATCACAGTATCTGCCTCCTCCAGTTCGTTTCTCGAGAAAGAACTTGCGAGGGCAACACAGATCGCGCCCGATCTCCTGGCTGATTCAATGCCGTGAACGGAATCCTCAACCACTACCACTTCCTCTGGGATTACCTGAAGCCGCTCCATCATCGTGAGATATGGCTCGGGATGAGGTTTGCCGTTCAAGATATCATCGGCACAGATGATCTCGTCAAAAATGTCTTTGATGGGTAGAACCCTGCTTATCTGACGGAAAAACCGTTTGGTCGTCGACGTGACAAGGCCTAGCAAATAATGCCCTGTCAGGCGATCTGCCAAAGCTGTAAATCCAGGCATAAACTCAAGATCGCTTACAAAAAGTTTTACCAGAAGTCGCCGACTCTCCGTGACCACCTCTGCCCGATTCCAATTTGGCTTGTATCTTTTCTCCACCCGGTCATAAAACTCTGCTTCGGTGGTCCCCTTCAGATCCTTCTGATCTTTATGGGGTATGGATATACCATACTGTTTGAACAGCAGTTTCTCCACCTTTTCATACAGGGGCTCGGAGTCGATCACAACACCATCCATATCGAACAAAATGGCCCTGATCACTTTTTCTCTCTCCGAATGGCTTCCTCAATCATGCCCCGAACCATCCTGGGAGCGGTAACGCGATTCGCCCTGGCCATGAGAAAATCCGGAACCCGTCCCGCGGGATCGATTAACAGACGGTACGATACTTCAATACCCCCCTCAGGCAGTCGTTGAATCTCCCAACCCCCCACATTTTCTCCCACATAGACGGGCGTTCCGTGGACTGCATCCATGGAGTCCAGAAAAGACCGGTTCTCTGAATTCCTGGGCACGAGAGTCCATTCATAACGGATACTGCCATCTGAGGAGTCTCCTTTTCGCGACATTCGATAGACGTAGTGCCGGTCCGAAATGAGAGGAAGATCAAGGAGGTGATAGCCCTCGATAACTTTCGGATCGCGCTTCAGGAGATCCGATCTTTCAAGATAGACATCCTCAAGAAACCGAGTATAGTTTGCCACATCTTCAATGGCGGACGCCATGGCACCGGATGAAACCGGCGCCGTTTTCTTCACCATAATGGCAGGAATTCCAAAATTCTCAACCTCCTTATTGAATACCCGCATATCCCCGTGGGTGAATGCGACTTCCGTCCAACCGGACTCTCTGTACAATTCGGCAAGAATCTCTGAAGAGGATTGACCCACGACCCACAGCGAGGGTGACAGGAGAAAGATTAACCAAAACGTCCGGACCATGGATGGCTATTTGAGGTACCGGTCAAACCAATCCAGCATGAACTTCAGCCGGACTTCCCTCCGGTCAGGTCGCCCGTGGCGGGAGAGACCGTGGGGCTCCTCAGGGAAGCGGACGTACTCCACATCCCGCTTCAAGAATTTCAGGGCCATGAACATCTGATCATCCTGCTCAACATTGCAGCGCCAATCGTCTTCACTGTGGATAATTAGAAGAGGTGTTTCGCACCGTTTGATGTAGGTGATAGGCGACCATTTCGCATAAAGTTCGGGATCATCCCAGGGCGTTGACTTGAATTCCCAGTCCATATCAAAACCAAAATCCGAGGAGCCGAACATGCTGCTCAAGTTTGAGACGCTTCTCTGGGTGACTGCCGCGGCGAACCGGTTCGTATGGGTCACCACCCAGTTTGTCATGTATCCACCATAACTGCCTCCCGTAACTCCCATCCGTTTTTCGTCCAGATATCCCAGAGATTGGGCATAGTCCACCGCCGCCATTAGGTCCTTCATGGCAGGTTCGGCCCATTTCCCCGTAATGGCATCGGCAAATTTTTCACCGTATCCCTGGCTTCCTCTCGGATTCGTGTACATGACCACATATCCGTGAGCGGCCAGAACCTGCATTTCATGAAAGAATAGTCTCCCGTACTGACACCGCGGTCCACCATGGATTTGCAGGATAAAGGGATATTTCTTCTTAACTTCCGGCGGCCTGAGGATCCAGCCTTGCAGGTCGGTCCGGCCGCTCTTGAACCAGATCTCCTCGGGGAGATTGAATTCCCGGGCGTTCAAAAAGACCTGGTTCAGGTGGGTCACCTGCTTCAGCTTCCCTGTCTTCATATTCAAGAAATAAACCTCATCGGGACTTTCTTCCTGCCCGCCGTGGATAGCAACGGTTTTTCCATCTCGATCCAATGAGAAAGTAATCACTACCATTTCGTGGATAATACTTTCAATTTCTCCCGTCTCTGCATGTACACGATAGAGCGGTGATCCCCCTTCAGAAGAAGCCGTAAAAAATATCCACTGCCCCGACCCGTCCCACACCGGCGAGGTGATCAGAAAACTGGGGGTCAGGTCCCCCAGCGTAATAGAATATGCCGTCCTGTCCAGTGCACCGGTTAAGTTCTTATAGTTCTTCCCGTTGACCCCCACCGTCCTGACGGTGTAATTGACAACGCCCCAACCCTCGTACGGCCGTGTATGTCCCAGGAAGGCCAGAGATTTGCCGTCGGGCGAAAAAGAGATTCCCTCCTTCGGTCCAGCGGGTGTCCGTATTTTCCGGATATTTCCCCCTTTCGCAGGGATAACAAACAGGTCGTCCTCCTCGAGACGGTATTGCCAATCTTTCTTCCGGTTCGAAATAAAGGCGATTCGCTTTCCATCGGGGGACCAGTTGAAGAACGTGTCATTCCAATCCCCCTTTACCACCTGGCGAGCCGCGCCGGTTCGGGCGTTGGCTGTCCAAACGTGAGTGAATTCGCTGTCAAGAAAACCTTCTCCGTCGAGGCGATACCAGATGTTCCGGATATGTCGATAAGCGGGAACTTCTGGTTTTCCCGATTCGTCAAATGTTACTTCCTTCCCAAGAGGGTGAAAGAGAAAACCGACAGTTTTTCCGTCAAAGGACCATTTCAATTGGTTGATTTTGCCCCGTGGCAGTCTGGTCAGTTTTTTCGCCTCGCCTCCCTCCATGGGGAGAAGCCAGATTTGACTCGATTCTTCCTTTTTCGACACAAAGGCGACGGTCTTCCCATCCGGTGACCACCTGGGAGCAAGGTTATTCTTCTTACCAGATGTCAGGTACCTCACGCGACCTCCCTTCGTGGGCACAGCTGCCAGATTCGTGTAATATTTCTTATCCTTCTTATGTATCGTTTCCACGACAAAAACAATCTGTTCGCCATCGGGTGAAATCTGTGGATCGTTGACCAGCTTGAAGCGGTAGAGGTCGGAAATTTGAATGGGTCTTTTCTTCATTGTCTTACCTCAATCGTGCTTGAGTCCCTCTAGTTCAGTGGAAAGACTACCCTTAACACAAACACGTTTTGTCCACCGGATTCCACGGAGGCAGCCGGGAGGTCCTGCTCGCTCCAGAACGCCACCCCGAACCCCTTCCCGATAGCGGTCCCCAGGGCCGCGCCCCCGATGACATCGGTCAGCCAGTGCTTGTTGTCGTGGATTCGTTGTACCCCAACAAGTCCAGCCACCAGGTAAAAAGGGACGCCAACCCTCCAGCCGTAGAGTCCGTGCAGGGTGGATGCCAAGGCGAAAGTTCCCGACGTATGGCCGGAGGGAAATGATGTGGGGCTGCTCCCATTCGGCCGGTGACGCCGCGTTGCCCATTTTACTGTTTCAGTTAAGGTAGCAGTAACTATGAGAGATGTCCATAAATACTTTAGCTTACTCAGACCTTGTTTCATGCTCTCCCCCCTGAGGTAGGATGTCATTCCAACACCCAGCAGGGCCAGGGGATAGGCTTGTCTTCCACCGTAAATATTCAAAGCACGCGAAAGCTGCTTGGGTAATAGACCTTCTTTTTGGCTGTATTTCTGCATGGATCGGTCGTATTGTTGCAAGAACAGAATAGAAACAGCTGCAGTTTCTATAATGATTTGATTCCCCCTGTCAACTGCCGCATGGCGTATACCGATCGCAAGATAGTCGAGATAATTGCTCGGACCGTCATCAGGGGAAACTCGGGTCTCCTGGGCAACAAGACAAGAGCAGAGAAAAGAGACGACATAGGCGCTCTTTACGTATTGAATCATCCCATGGAATCCCAGATTTGTTCAGTCATCAAATGAAATAGACCCTTCACAAATTAATATATAAGTGAGACTGAAATTAATGATGGGAAATTACCAAAATGCAACGAACATTTCCTACTTCTCCGTCTACTTTCATGATGACGAGCCGCAGATCTATCGCTGTTGACTAATGAACAAATCGCCTCCATCTGGAGTTATTGTTGCTCTATCGTTCATCATCGCCAACTTGGGATTTAGTTATGCTCTCAACAAATCGGAGGCTTTTCAAACTTTGGAGCTGGGCCTTACTGTTGACAAGAATGTCAATCGCAGTACGTTCCACGATTTCTGGAAACCTGATCTAGGTATCGAAACATTTGTAAAGACGCCATTTTATCAGGGTGACGTAGAGATAGGTTTTCAATTTATTTCATACATGGCGAAAGCCAATCGAATTCCGGACTACAAAAGCGTATATATTTATCTCGGATACGGTAAAGAATGGAGGCTACCATCACGAGTATACTGGTTCAACGGTTTCAAGATTGGAAACTACCTGATGATCTTTGAAGGTGGAAAATTGGGTGATCCCTCAAAAACTGAAAGTGAATTCAGTGCGGATCTGGTGTCTCGCATGAGTTACCCAATCCATAAGACATTGCGAATCAGTGTCTCTACTTCCTACATGATTATTTATACGCACAAGCGTATTGAGTTCGCATTCATCTCGGTTGGCACAAGCTACTCAATCAAGACACCCAAATGGATTCGCGATTTTCTGAACTGAAGAAGTCCATTCCGTTTCTGCTGCTTTGGTCAATCGCCGTTAGCCAGTCTTACTATCACAAAGAGCCCGACAAATACATCGGACGTCAAATAATCACATGGCAGACGATTCGAAATGCCGGTCTGATGAGGTTGAGTGACATTTTGTTCCTAGCAAAGGATTGGAATAGTTATACCATCGATGGGTTCACATATTACGCCACTGCAAATGGGCTATCCACCTTCCAAAGACAAACGTGGATCGTTATGTTGGATGGACACCGATTGGATTTCAATGTCTTTGATACAAAGAATCTGAACATGCTTCCCGTATCCCTAAACCAGATAGACTATGTGGAAATTATAAGCATACCTCAGGTTCACGAGGGAGAATTTACCGAGAAAGGATTACTTCATTTCCACACAAAGAAACCGAAATCCGGCCTTTCCTTTCGAACCCATTTCGCCGCGGGAAATGAAACAGGGGATTCAGGACCTTATCGCTACACCGAATTTGTAACACCAAACATTGATAAAATAGGGCCCGATTTTTCTTTCACCACTGCCTTTGGCGGCAAACACTTTTATGCCATTGCCAATTTCCCCTTCCTAGAACATTTTGCTACTGATCCCAATATTGTACAAAGAAATAGAGGTATTTCGGCAGGACAGTACCCAGAATTGGAGGTGATGGCACCTTCCCTAAGGGTAGGTTTTAGCCATGAAAAGACAAATCTTGAATTGTTTGCCGCTAATTCCTGCTCTGAGGATTACTTATTCTTCAAACCTTTGGGGCGTGAAATTCCTGTCAAAAACTTTTTTGCTCATAGAGCTGTAAGAGGCTCTCTTACAATCGGTGAGAATTCAAATGTTCATTATTACCTAAAATACTCAATAAACCAATTGGAGAGGCGAAAGAATTCGCTCGACCTTGATTTCAACTGGAGATTGAACAACATTTATACAAACGTTGAAGGCAACTATACTCGTTCATTTTACCGCGCCAAGCTAGGGGCTGGAATAGACCGGTTCTGGCGGAATTCTGGACAAGCAGAGGATAAGAACTCGATTCAAACTGCAAAACTATATACCCAATTCAACTTTCCTTTTTTTGATAATATGCACCAGAGCATTGGTGCACTCGCAGTTTTCAGTGAAGACGAAATCGCTATTAAATCGCTGATATCTAACGTTTGGAGAATCAACATGAATGAAACTCTACAATCGGTATTATCGTTTTCGCAAAGACTCTATCAAGAGGACAGTAGTGTGTGGTACTGGACGGAAAATGGTTACACCTTTCTGCCAGAAATTGGGGTCAGATATCATTCCCCAGACAGGATCAGGAAGAACAATCAAGCGACTAGTGACATAATTTGGAAACACCGTTTCAACGAGGGTTCATCGGTCGAAACTTCAGGTTCATTTCGAGTTTTTCATAATTTGTACGTGGAACAACAAGAATTTCATCTCAATGCGGAGGACAATTCTTTTTTCTCAGTTCTACCCATACAAATCCTGACAGGCCTTACCGGCAAAGTTTTTCGAGGCCAAATCACAATTGACTCCAATTTCATTCCCAGTATGGCAAACCGGTTGTCCTATAACTATCAGACAGATTTTGACAGTGATGATGGTTTTAGATCCGTATGGTGGACCCTTCCTAAGCACAATTTCAGATATTCGGTTACTTATACCCCAGTCGAAGGTTTTACAGTGTGGGCACACTTCAACTATTCTTCATCTTCGAAGTGGGTTGACTATCAGGAGATTGATGCAGAATCAAACGGAAAATATTCTTCAACTATCAATGGCATAAACACGCTAGACATGGCCGTCCAAAAACAGTTGTGGAGTAAGAAACTGGAAACGACTTTGATAGTTCGAAATATCCTTAATAAAGAGAATAAATATCACCCGATTGGAGCCTCATTCAATCTAAGCTTTCATATTCAAATACGTCTTCTTCTTGATTCGGTATAAACCTTTGGTTCAGTGGTCAACGAGAGTTCTCTAGGTAAATCTCCAACTTTGAGTTCTAGGGAACAGTGACGTTGAGGTGAACGGTGGCACCACCACGGTTGTGATCGAAAGAAATTTTGACGTTCGATAGATTCTTCCTTTGCCGGTATTTGCGGTAGGTGTCAGCAAAACCTCGACCCATCGCCAGACCCAGACCTGCGCCAAATAGGACATCACTTAAGTAATGATCATTGTCATGGATCCTACTGATACCAACAAGAACAGCCAATAGATAGGCAGCAGCTCCCACGTTCTTGCCATACAGTTCCCGCGTTACGGCTGCCACCGCAAAACTACCGGATGTATGGCCTGAAGGAAAAGAATAGCGCACAAAAAAATTGGGGTGAGTAGAACCATTGGGGCGTCTCCGCTTTACCAAGACCTTCAATAGAGCCGTTGTAAGTTCCGTACAGGCGACGATAAGACCAGCATACTCAAGTTTCTGTTTTGTAGCCAGAGGCTCTTCGTTCTTGATTCGGGCTGTCGTAAAGATGGTCGATATGACCAATATGTAAGCGTAGCTCCCACCATAATTATAGCCGAATCTGGAAACCCTGTCCGGCATTAGACCGTGGCCTACAGCATATTTTTTAACCTCTTCGTCTAAATTGAGTGAAATGAGTGAACCGACAGTTGCTGCACCCAAGATCAAGCCATTCCCGTTAAGAACCGAACTTAAGTAGCCAGATACCAGATATCGCGGAACGTGCTGTATCCAGCCGCTAAAAGAGCTGTAGGAGTCCTGACCATTGACCGGGATCACCAACATCAGTTGGAATAGAAAAAACAGCTTGAATGATTCCAGCAGCTTCTTTTCAGTTATCATACCACGCTCAGACTTTCTCAATCACAAGAAATATGTCCACCTTTTGGAATGCGGGAGGAGGCCCTCACCCTATCCATTTCCTCAGTCAATGAAACTAATTGAATGATTCCCTACTCCATGATGAGTGTCAAGAGATCGCGACTTACGTATTTGCTCTTCTCCCCCACTTCTTTGGCCGGCCCCACGCAGGAGGGGCACCCTCTAGCGCATTGGCACTGTGAAATAAGGGAAAAGGTCTGCCGTATCAGCTCCTCGTGACTATCGAACAACTGCTGGCTGAATCCCACGCCGCCCTGATAATTGTCATAGATAAAGATGGTGGGCTGAAAGAGGGAAAGAGAATCCACGGCCACTTCATCATCAGAGAGACTGCCGTCGGGAGCAGAATAGAGTCCCCGGGTCCCAAATACATTTCTCGCGTACCATCTCGACGATTTATCCCCCACGCTTCTATGAATATCGTGCACCGTGGACATTAGCTTCAGAGCTGAGACATAATGGAGTGAATTGGCTAATCCCAAAACCCCGTCCACAATATCGGATGGGGAGTACGGCAGCTTTTCCAGCAAACTCTGGGGAAGTGTAAACCAGTAGGCGGTGGTATGCATGTCAACATCCGGCAGATTAATGTTCCCGTATCCCACATTTTCCATGGTATAAAATTTGATCTTTTTGAACCCCACAGCCCGGGTGGTCACCCGCACCTCTCCCAGGGAAACGTCGATCTTACCTGACTGACGGCTCTCAAACTCGTCCAGCACCTTAACGTTGGTATAGTCGATGGCATCGGTGTAGTAGTCAGACTCAGTATCCCGGACGATGGCTTTTCGACCGTCCCAGTCGAGCTCATCAACGATGAATTCATTTCCGTCTGCCATATAGATGGCATCAGGATAAATGGTAGTGATGGCGCTCGTGTAGTCGACTTCCGCGATGATCTTCGATTCATCACGACGGTTCACCACCACAAAGTTTCCCTTTTCAATTCGCCTGAGCGAAACATTGACAGCAGGGTAGACATCTTCCATCCAGTGCCACTGATCTTCATCCAGGCGGATGGTATTTCCCTCCTGGAGAAACTCGAGAATTTCATTCACGTCCGCCGCCTCCACCTTGCCGAAGGCTTCACCTTTTCGAAAGGGCAACTCAAAGGCGGCGCATTTCAGATGATCCACCAGAATGGACAAGTTATCCGGGTTGATGCGAGCGTGCTCCGGAGAGGAACCGAAAAAATAGTTGGGATTATTCACGAGGAATTGGTCGAGAGGATTCGACCTTGCCACGAGGACGGCAAGGGCAGGACGATCTCTCCGGCCGGCTCTTCCCGCCTGCTGCCACGTTGAGGCAATGGTGCCCGGATATCCTGATAGTACGGCCGCGTCGAGACTCCCAATATCGATCCCCAGCTCAAGGGCGTTGGTGGCCACCACTCCCTTAATGCTGCCATTGCGGAGCCCCCGCTCTATTTCCCGCCGTCGATTGGGAAGATAACCGCCCCGATACCCCGCAACAAATTCACCAGATGCCAACCGTTCACGCGTCGATTCGAACTCATCCTTCAAGTACTTGGTCAGGATCTCCACGTTGAGGCGGCTCAAGGCAAAGACAATAGTGGAAATATCCCGGCCCAGGAGCGCGGTGGAGACTTTCCTCGCTTCCTTGAGATAACTCGCCCGGATCCCGAGTTGGCGGTTCACCACCGGGGGATTGTAAAAGATGAAGTACTTTTCGCTTCTTGGGGCACCCGATTCGTCCACAAGTGACATTTCCAGTTCCGTGAGGGCCTCAGCGTGCTCCTTGGGATTTGCGATAGTGGCAGAACAGCAAATGAATTGTGGCGAGGACCTGTGGAACTCGCAGACACGCTTCAGCCGGCGAATGACATTGGCCATGTGACTTCCAAAAACACCCCGATAAGTGTGCAATTCATCTATCACAACATACTTGAGATTCTGGAATAGGTTAATCCACTTGGTGTGATGCGGCAAAATACCCTGATGGAGCATGTCAGGATTCGTCACCACAATATGGCCTTGCTTCCGGATGGCCTGCCGGGCATTTTGAGGGGTATCCCCATCAAAAGTATACACCTTAATGGCCTCATCCATTTCAGCGACCGTGTCATTCAGGTCCGCTACCTGGTCCTGGGAGAGCGCTTTCGTGGGGAAAAGGTACAGTGCTCTTGAACCTGAGTCGTGAAGTATCGCCTGGAGCACGGGCAGGTTGTAGCACAACGTCTTTCCCGACGCGGTTGGGGTTACAATCGCAACGTTCTTCCCCTCACTGATGTAATCCCAACAGTCCCGCTGATGGGAATAGAGCCGGGAAATACCGTGGGATTTCACCGCTTCAACGATTCTCGTGTCGAGATTCGATGGAAAGTCAACGAACGCGGCATCCCGGGCGGAAATTTTGTGAACGTATACGATATTGGAACCTAATTCCGGGCGGGAGCGCAGGAATTCAAGAACTTGCTCAGCGGAAGTCTCTTTCATACCGGGGGGAATTTAGCCGAAAAGAAAGGTGGGAGTCAGGGGATTTTCTGTTCAGATCCAGTTATCCAGGTCCCGTTTCATCTGCGGATCTGATTGATAATGAATCGTTTCAAATCCCATGGCCTGGGCGGCTCCAACATTTTCCGGTTTATCGTCAATAAACAGTGAAGACCCGGTTTCTGCCCCGGCCAGGTCAAGGGCCCTCTGAAAGAATTCCGTTGACGGTTTTCTGACACCAATTTCAAATGAATAGACCTTTCCGGCAAAACCATCGAAATAGCCTTTCTTCTCGCCATACCGGATATGGCAGGAGTTGGTGTTGGACGCAAGCCAGACGGGATAACTCCTGGCAAGTTGTCGTGCCAGGGTCAGGGTCTTTGTGGGTTCCCCCAGCACCTGCAACCAGGCTTGAAAGAAATCATCTCTCGTGAGATTGTTCGGCTGAGGAATTGCTCTCTGATACCATCTGAAGAATTCCTCATCTGACAATTTCCCCGCTTCATAGGCGAAAAAATTGTCACCGTCGAGAGCCTTCTGGAGTTGACGGTCAGGCAGGCCTGTGCATTTCCGCAAATAATCCAGTATCCTTTCAGGAAAGACCTCAAGCAACACACCACCTATGTCGAAAAAGATATTCTTGATCATTTATAAGAAAGGCTGAGGCTAAGAATAAGGCTCAGGTTGAGGCATAGGCTAAGGTTTCTCCACAGGAGTCCCTATGGGACAACGAATGAATAAAGACGTCTCTAATGGATCCTGTGGACAGTTCCTCAATAGTATTTCTTGGAAACTCAAGCAAAAGAGTCTTTGTCTTTCCCTTTGTTTTCCTTAGCCTTAGCCTGTGTCTTAGCCTCTTATTTTCTAAATTCTTTCGCCTTGGCCTATCTCAGGATAAGAAGTTCTTTCGTCGACCGGTTCAGAATCTCACAACCGTCCTTTTTGATCAAGACATCATCTTCTATTCGTACACCACCCCAGTCCTTGATATAGATCCCCGGTTCGATGGTTACAACATAGTTTTCCAGCAGGGTATCTTTACTCGACTGAGACAGTCTGGGCATGGTGTGAACTTCCCGTCCCAGTCCGTGACCCGTATTGTGAACAAAAAATTCTTCATACCCCTTCTCGGTTATGTAGTCACGTGTCGCACTGTCAAGCTCTCTGCAGCTAATTCCGTCTGTCGCGGCCTCACAGCCCCTGCTCTGGGCCTCTCTGACCACGTCGTAGACCTCCCGATGTCGGTCCGTGGCATTGCCTATCACGACGGTTCGGGTCATGTCGGCACAGTATCCTCCGTATCGTGCTCCAAAATCGAGAATCACAAAATCGCCGGCCTGAAATTCCCTGTCAGTGGGAACGGCATGAGGCAGGGCGGAATTAGGACCGGCTGCGACGATGGGATCGAAGGCATCTCCCTGGGCACCGAGCATTTTGTACAGGTATGAAATCTTACTTGCGATTCCCCGCTCCGTGGCTCCCGGGCGCAACTCGGGCACAATCTGCTCAAATGTCTTATCCGTAATCTCCACCGCTGACCGGATGGCCCCGAGTTCTGTTTCATCCTTCACCGCGGCCAGCTCCTCCACAAAACGCGAGGTCGATATCCACTGACAACCGGGGAAAAATTCCTCAATCTGGTTCATCCTGCCTACAACCAGATGATCCCCTTCGAAACCCAGCGAGAGACCGTTTGGAATGAGGCCATTATTCTTGATAATCTCCGGATGGGGTTCCCTGCCAATCACGATATGCATCCCCTTTACCTGTTCCTCAGACTGAATAAGATATCGTCCATCTGAAATGAAATACGCCTTGTCCATGAGTATAAGGCACGTTCCCGCAGTCCCGGTAAAGCCGGACAGGTATTGAACATTTGCCAGATTCGTCACAAGAATCCCATGAAGGGAATTCTTCGCGAGGCGTTCTCTCAAACGGTCCACGCGCTGCTCAATCCGCGACATTCGACTTTACTCCACTTCCACTTTCAAAAGTATCAGCAATTCTTTTCTCTCACGGTCAATTCTTTCCGTGTCGGCCCCCTCCTTCCGCGACATGGCAGTCAAAACATCAAGGGCCTGATCGTATAACTTTTGACTTTTCAGGATTGCCATCAGAGTAAAGGTCGCCATTCGAGGGCTGATGGAAAGGTTCGCCAGGTCGCCCGCTGGCCCGGCTTTCCTGGGAACCGTTTTGGGCTTTTCAAGACCTTCCCTGGCTCGATCGTCCCCTGGATGAATGTCAAGGATCTCCCTGTAGCGCCTTCGGAGAGTGCTCGGTGCACGGCCCAATTTCTCCTGAACCTCAGCAAGCAGAAGATGGGCCTGATAGTGACGTGGATCGAGCGCTATAATCCGTTTCGAGACCTCCTCAGCCGATTTCAGATCCTCCTCAGCCAGATGGATCTTCGCCTGTACGTAAAGTCCTGGGATAAAACCGGGATGATAGCCAAAACCGATTTCCAACACTTTCTGAGCGCGAGGGAAGTCCTTTCGCTCCCTGTAGTGCTCCGCAAGTACGGGGAAAAGGACGGAATCGAAGTGGTGGGCGAAATAAGACTCGAGAGCTTTTAGATCGTCCAGATCCGGCATCAATTCACCGATAAACCACAGAGAGATTAACCACAGAGTTCACAGAGGAAAGACATGGTTTCAGAAAAAGATGACATTGACCAACGTACTTTTAGAAGCAAGTGGGACACCAGTCATTCTAAGATTTCTAACATCACAAAAGTATCTTCTCTGTGTTCTCTGTGGTTAAGGGCTACAACGGTATGTTGCCGTGCTTCTTTTTCGGATTCGAATCCACTTTCGTATCCAGCATGGAAAGGGAGCGGATGATGTGATGCCGCGTGGTGCGAGGTTCAACGACGTCGTCGATATAGCCTTGCTCAGCCGCCACATAGGGGTTCGCAAACTTTTCCCGGTATTCTTCGATCAGCTTCTCTTCAGCAGCTTCGGAATCTTTGGCTTTTGCTATTTCCTTTTTGAAAATGATTTCCACGGCACCTTTCGGCCCCATAACGGCAATCTCCGCCGTTGGCCACGCCAAGTTGATATCGCCGCGGATATGTTTTGAGTTCATCACGTCATAGGCTCCCCCGTATGCTTTGCGGGTGATGATCGTAATCCTGGGGACCGTCGCTTCACAGAAGGCATAAAGAAGCTTGGCTCCATGACGGATAATGCCCCCCCACTCCTGCTCAGTGCCAGGGAAGAATCCCGGTACATCTTCGAACACCACGAGAGGAATGTTGAAAGCATCACAGAAACGGATGAACCTGGCACCTTTGGTTGAAGAATCAATGTCAAGGGCACCCGCCAGATGTGAAGGCTGGTTTGAGACAATTCCCGCACTGCGACCGTTAAATCGTGCAAAACCGACAATAATATTAGGAGCGAATTCGCTCTGGACTTCCAGAAATTCACCTTTGTCCACAACCCGTGAAATGACGTCGTGCATGTCATAGGGTTTGATGGGATTCTCTGGAACGACAGAATCCAATTCGGGGTCTTCCCTGTCAACAGGGTCATCATTCTCAAGAACGGGGGGATCCTCAAGATTATTCTGTGGCATATACGAAAGCAACGCCTTTACGGTCTGGATGGCTTCCACTTCATTATCACAGGCAAGATGAGCCACCCCGCTCTTCGTGGCGTGCGTTTCTGCCCCACCGAGATCCTCGTAACTGACGTCTTCATGTGTCACTGTCTTCACCACACCTGGTCCTGTCACGAACATAAAACTGGTCCCTCTCACCATAAGGGTAAAATCGGTAATGGCCGGTGAATAGACCGTACCTCCGGCACAGGGTCCCATGACAACCGATATCTGAGGCACCAGACCCGAGGCGAGGGTGTTTCTCAGGAAAATATCGGCGTATCCCCCCAGCGAAGAGACACCTTCCTGGATGCGGGCTCCGCCGGAATCATTCAGCCCTATGATGGGGGCTCCCACCCGCATGGCATGATCCATAATCCTGCAAATCTTCTCAGCATTCGACCTGGAAAGAGAGCCCCCGAGAACGGTAAAATCCTGGGCAAACACGAAGACCAGCCTCCCATTGACCTCACCGTACCCCGTGACCACTCCATCGCCGAGGAACCGTTTCTTGTCCAGTCCAAAATCGGACGACTGATGCCTCACAAACATCCCCATCTCCTGGAACGAGCCCTTGTCCAGAAGAAGATCCAGACGTTCCCGGGCCGTCAGCTTCCCTTTCTCATGTTCCCGGGCAATGCGGTCGTCGCCACCCCCCTTCAGAGCCTCCTCACGAAAGGCTTTCAGAGTGTTACTCACATCACTCATCGTTTCCATCGATTCTCCGAAACCCAATCCTTGATATAGTCAACGGTCTCTTGAATGGGCGTCCCCGGTCCGAAGAGTCTCCCCGCTCCCAGCTTCGCCAGAGCTTTCGTATCCTTCTCGGGAATGATTCCTCCTCCGGTTAGCAGGACGTCTTCCAGTCCGTTCTCTTTCATCAACTCGATTACGCGCGGCAGGACGGTCATATGTGCGCCGGATAGAATGGAAAGGCCGATAACGTCTGCGTCCTCCTGCAGGGCAGCAGTGACAATCATCTCGGGGGTCTGCCTCAGGCCCAGGTAGATGACCTCCATTCCCGCATCCCGGTAGGCCCGAGCCAGCACCTTGATCCCTCGATCATGCCCATCGAGACCCGGTTTTGCCAGGAGAATCCGTACCTTTCGTTCCTTTGTTTCCACTTCCCCCGGAGGACCTCCTTTGAGAACAAATTAGCGATCCAATTTCGCACTCTTTTGCAAAAAAGAGAAGAGAAATCCCTGCCCCTCGGGATCATCTGGGCGCTGACAGGGGGGCGTTGGCCGCATTCTTTCCAAGAAACCAGCCATGAATATCAGCAATCACAGATTATTACGTGATTTCTATGATTCAAACCCTTGCCAATTGACAGCGGTAAGCCTACATTTGGCTCAGTGAGGATACTTGCGATAGCTTCTCTATCCTTGTCTTTTGTCTTTTCCGCCTTCGAAACCCTCCCTCAGTCTCCCCTGCAGGTGGGATCGGGATTTACCCATTTTGCTGAGGATTCTTGGGAGGTCAATTTCCTGTCTCATCCGGCGAGTCTCGCCCACCTGCGGCGCACCGGAGGTACGTTCCTCTATACCTCCCGGTTCCAGCTAACACCCCTGAATCAATATTCCCTGGCCGCTGCGTTTCCGGCCGGACCGGCAAACCTGGCCCTCGCCTTCACATCTTTCGGAAAAGGAGTCTACCGGGAGACGACGTTTTCTCTCGCCACCGGCTACACCATTGGCCAAAAAATGGAAACGGGACTCACGATAAACGGTCATGAATTGTCCATTCGTGACTACGGCAGCAGTCGCACCATGGGCATAACCGCTTCCGTCAGTTATTATCTTGCGGAGACCGTCCGGTGGTCACTTCTATACAGAAACCTCAACTCCCCAAAACTGGGCCGGTCGAAAGAGTCGCTTCCTCAGGTCCTCGTGACGGTCTTTGACTTTTCTCCGGTTCCCTCCGTCACGGCCGCGATGGAGCTGGAACGTGATTTGGAATTCCGGAGCCGGTACAAATTCGGCATGAGATGGCAGCCCATGAACATCATGACCATTGCCACCGGATTTATATCTCACCCAGGACAGGTCACCGCCGGGATCTCACTCCGACCCGGAAAGGGATCCTCAAAATGGTTTGGAGAAATCGGCTATGCCATTGCAACTCATCCCGAGCTGGCTATCAGTCAGGTTTTCGCTGTTCGGTTTACTCTGCCTTAGTGTCATTCCGGCCACCGGACAGTCACTTGAAGACATTCTGGCTACGCTTCAGATTGAAGAAGATGGAAGCATCGTTTCCGACGATGAATTACTCATCCTGGAAGATCTCGTACGACGACCCCTGGATCTGAACCGGATCGACAGGAAGCTGATGGAAGGAATTCCACTTATCACGTCAACCGATGTTTTCCTCATTCTGAAGAAACGGAAGGAGCTGGAGTCATTCTCCTCTCATGAACAGATTCTCAGTATTCAGGGACTCTCTCTCTTTGCAAGTGAGTTGTTGCCTCTGGTAACAACGGTAAAAACGGTTCCTGCCACAAATATGGCACTGAGAAACCGTTGGGTCACTTCCGAGAAGGATGTCCGAATACTAACCCAGCAGACCATTATTCGAGGTGGATGGAGCGGCGGCTTCCTTCTGGAGCGGGACCCGGGAGAGAGGGGACTGGCCGATTTTGCAAGCGGTTACGTGATTGTTCCCATAGCAGATGGTATGCGCCTGGTTGTGGGAGATCATCAACTCCAAAGTGGTTACGGCCTGCTCTTCGGCCGATCCATCCCGTCCATCAAGGGGTATGCGAGCCTGACGGGAATGGGTCGCCTGGGAAAGGGACTGAAGCCGTACCGTTCTTCCATAGAATATTGGGCCTTGCGAGGGATTGCCCTTGAGAAAAGCGACCGGAAGGGACGATGGACGGTTTCACTCACGGCATCTCCCAAGGACGCCACGGTGGATTCAAATCGCGTTCTTTCCGTCTCCACCACGGGCCTCCACCGGACAGCGGCATCACTCGCCAGGAAACATAATCTTCGCGAGGATATGGCGCTCATTTCATGGCAACAGGATAAGGCGGAAAGCGGAAGCTACGGAATGGTTCTCGCCCGGGACAGGTGGACCCTCAAGGGTTCCCCGGTCGTCAACCGCTCCCCAAAAACGTACGGTTCTGTCTTTGGCCAGATTGAGTCCCATTCTCTACAATTCTTCGGAGAAATGGCAGCGAAATCCGGAACTCGACCGTCTTTTCTCGGTGGAATCATTCTCGTCCAAAAAGACCTGCGTTGGATCTCCAGTCTCCGTCGATATCCTTCCGGATTCCAGGGTCCCAGATCCCAGCCATTCCGGGAATGGACCGGCTCACGGCTCAACGAATCCGGCATCTACCAGGCGGTTTCTCTGAAATTGGGAAGGCACCGACTTAACGCTTACGGAGACCTCTATAAGCAGTCTTCCGCCACGACCGAAGCGGGAAGAAGTCTCCGGGGTTTCGAAGTCGCCAACACCTGGAGATACCGTTGGCGAAGAGGGCAGATCTCCATCCGATGGAGACGGGAGGAAAGATACCGTGACCAGGAAATACTCTACCCGGGAGATAAGGTTACCGAAAGCAGGGAGAAGGAATCGTGGCGCCTTAATTCATCCATCCCCGTGAATAAATTCTTTCGGGTTCAACTGCAGGGAGATCGTACATCCGTCACCGAAGGAGGGACGAGCTCCAGAGGATATGGCGTCTCGATAAAGACCTACCTTGTTCACGAATTCTGGCAATTCTCACTCAACTGGGTGTCCTTTAAAGCTGACGATTACCCATCCCGGGTGTACGTGTGGGATCTAAACCTCCCGGGAGAGCTGAGAAACAAAACATTTTTCCCCTCGGGTCACTCTGTAGCATCTCTTTTTCGGCTGAAAACGCCAACCGGTGCCACCCTATCTTCCCGGATTCGCGTCACTTGGGAGTACTCGGTCGACAACTCCCTCTGGTCGAAACCACAATGGGAAGCCGGGTGTCAGATCGATATTGCTTTCTAAAACAATCACTCGATAAATTTCAGGCGATGAGCCGCCATTTTGTTTTACTCTGTATAATAGTGTCCTTTTTCTCTCCACGGATCTTCGGAGGAAAGGTAGCGGTTCAGTTCCCCAGCGCTCCCGAGAAGGTTGGAGAGATCAAGACTTTCGAGTCCGGTGCCACCGTATATATCTCCACGCTAGAGCTCATTGACGTCCTTTCAGCAGGCATGTTCGCAAATGTGGAGCGGAGCAAAATTGTCATCTATTTCCGCGGTCACCGCATCAAGGTGTCGGCCCAGAGCAGTTTTGTCGTTATCGACAACCGCGTCTACCAGATGCCTAACCATGCCCTTTTTGACGGGGCGGACATCTACTTGCCCATGAGGGCGTTCCTTTTGTTATTCAATCTACGTGTCGCACCCGGAGTTTTCTACGACGAGGCGACCGGCGTGGTCGTGGTCGACCTCCTTGCCTTCAATATCACGAACGTGACCATTGACGAGAAAGCCAACGGGACGATCATACGTCTTCGCACAACTCTCAATTTCGACCCGGGCGCCCTCGCAGCCTGGTCAGCCAGAAACGGGTGGTTTTACCTCACGGTTGAGGGGGGAGTGGTGGATACTTCCGCATTTCATCAGATTCGGCCCGTAGGGGTCGTGCGAGCCATCAATGCCAGCCAGATGGAAGAAAAGACTGCCCAGATCGCTTTTCAAATTAGATCGGAAGTCGAAGATCATGAACTGATCCAAAACCGTGACCCGAGCGAAATTGTCATTACCCTCCGCACACCTCTCAGACTTACTGCTGATAAGATCAAGAAATTGCGGGACAGCTGGTACATTGATACGGTAGTCATCGACGCGGGTCATGGGGGGAAAGACGGTGGGTCCACCGGGACGTACGGACTCCAGGAGAAATTCGTCACCCTGGACGTAGCAAAGCGTGTGGGACGTCTAGTGGAGAAATATACCACTACCAAGGTAATTTATACTCGGGATGAGGATGTATTCGTCCCCCTCTGGAAGCGGACGAAGATGGCGAATGAACGCAACGGAAAACTGTTTATCAGCATCCACGCAAACTCCAATAAAAACCGTCGCATAAGAGGTTTTGAGACCTATATCCTCCGCCCCGGGAAATCAGCAGACGCGGTGGGAGTGGCCGAGCGGGAGAATGCCGTAATCAAGCTCGAAGAGGAGATATCGAGGTACGACCGTCTGGCTGAAGATAACTTCATCATTGCGTCTCTGATGCAAAACGCATTCATGAAGGAAAGCGAGGATTTCGCCGCCATTATACAGGAACAGCTGCACAAAAGCATCCCGTCTCCCGATCGCGGAGTCAAGCAGGCGGGTTTCTACGTTCTTATCGGTGCCTCCATGCCTAACGTGCTTGTGGAAGTTGGCTTTCTTTCCAATCCTCAGGAAGAAAGGCAACTCCGTAAACCGGGGTATCGCCAGAGCGTGGCCCAGGCTATCTATCAGGGTCTACGACGGTTCAAGGACAAGTACGAACGGGTGCTTGAGGAGGAGACCCAGGGGTAGACTTCCGCCGGGTTCCTCACAGGGCGAAAGACATTTACGTGGCTTCAACCAGCGACTGGTTGACTTATCTCTTTTCCCTTCGTCGCCGGGGAATCAAAGTCGGTCTTCACCGAACGAAAGCTCTCCTGAATCGATGCAACAATCCCCACGAAGAAGTCCCTATGATTCATATTGCCGGCACCAACGGAAAAGGATCCACGGCGGCCATGATTGCTTCCGTCCTGAAACAAGCGCAACGGAAGGTCGGATTGTATACCTCTCCACACCTTGTTACTTTTAACGAACGGATCCGCGTGAATGACGTTCCGATCGATGATAAGGATATTGTCGCCTTCCTGGACCGCTACCGTAAGGATATCGACAGATTAGGATCCACATTCTTCGAAACGACAACAGCCCTCACATTCCATCATTTCGCCCGGAAGAAAGTCGACGTGGCCGTCATGGAGGTTGGAATGGGGGGTCGTCTCGATTCGAGCAACGTGGGTCACTCTGTTCTCTCGGTTCTCACCCCCGTCGATGTGGATCATGGTGAGTATCTCGGTTATGATCTCGCCTCAATCACCAGGGAGAAGTGCGGGATTCTGAGAGAAAACGTACCCGTCGTGGTGGCTCCACAGCACGATGACGTCCTGGATATTATCCGGGAATCGGCCTCCCACGCGGGGTCGGACATTTCTTACGCTCCTGAAGCGTCACCCGTAAGCGACATAAGCGTTTCCCGGGAGGGAACCCGGTTCTACATGGAGAACCAGTGGTGGAAGATCCCTCTTCTTGGAAAACACCAGGCGACCAACGCTCAAACAGCGGCCATTTCCTGCCGACTATATGACAAGGCGATAGCCCACACGGCCATTGAAGAGGGACTT
Organism: Candidatus Neomarinimicrobiota bacterium; assembly: GCA_036476315.1. Lineage (NCBI taxonomy): Bacteria > Pseudomonadati > Fidelibacterota > Fidelibacterota bacterium. The sequence continues at coordinate 29,943 of JAZGBI010000026.1, forward strand.
CAAAAGGTTTTCTGGCCCGGGAGACTTCAGAGGGTGTGGGATACCCCTCCTGTCTATTACGATGTGGCCCATAACCCGCACGGTTTGGCGGCTGTGCTGGAAACGCTCAGAGATCTTTTCAGTGGCCACACCCTGGGGGTCGTCTTTGGCTTGAAGAAGAAGAAGGATATAAGAAAGATCGGTCATTTGCTAAAACAGTACTGCGCCCATGTGGTGACAACTGCACCCGAGAATGGCGACTTCTTTACATCGGATTCTCTGGCACATGAACTGTCGAACCTGGGAATCCCTTCCATCGCGGCGCCATCCCTTCCTCGGGCACTTGACTACTGCAAGACAAGATCTCTCCCTTGTGACCTGTGGCTTATTTTCGGCACCCATTACATTTCGGGCGATGTTTTTCGCAGATTCCATTTTCCCTTTGACAAAGATGAGAATTGGTCTAAATTAATCATGACCGCAAGATTAGATATCTGAATAGCGTTTTCAGCAGTTTCCAATTCTTCCATCCAAGATATTCTAGGTAACAAATCGGTATGGATATTAACGAGCTTCAGGCGTTGAAAATCAAAGAGCTCACCAAGCTCGCACAAGAGTTGGACGTCCCCCGCTACTCGGGTGTGAAAAAGCAGGACCTGATCTTAAAGATCCTGGAAACGAGCGCCGAAAAGGAGGGTCGCCTCTTTTCCAATGGCGTCCTGGAAGTCATGCCGGAGGGATACGGCTTCTTGCGATCCCAGGACTACAATTACCTTCCTGGCCCGGACGATATCTACATCTCACCCTCCCAGATCAAGCGCTTCGGTCTCCGGACCGGGAATAAGGTTGCCGGGCAAATCCGGCCCCCCAAGGACAATGAACGGTTCTACGCCCTGTTGAAAGTGGAATCCGTGAATAATCAACCTCCTGACCAGGTGAAAAAGGCGATCCTGTTTGACAATCTCACGCCCCTTTATCCCGATGATAAGATTAATCTTGAGACGTCGCAAAAAGGTCTTTCTATGAGAGTTCTTGATCTCATGACACCCATCGGGAAGGGACAGCGCGGTCTCATCGTAGCTCAGCCGAAGACGGGAAAAACCATCCTGCTGCAGAAAATTGCCAATGCCACCACGACGAATCATCCTGAAGTCAAATTGATCGTTCTCCTCATCGCCGAGAGGCCTGAGGAGGTGACGGACATGCAACGGAACGTGGATGCGGAGGTGGTGAGTTCAACCTTCGATGAACCTCCGGAACGGCACGTCCAGGTTGCAGAAATGGTTCAGGAAAAGGCAAAACGTATGGTTGAGTACGGTGACGACGTGGTCATCCTCCTCGACAGTATTACGAGGCTGGCCCGTGCCCACAATGCTATAGTACCCCACAGCGGTAAAATCCTTTCTGGCGGGATTGACGCCAATGCCCTCCACAGGCCGAGGCGCTTTTTCGGCTCCGCGCGTAATACCGAGGAAGGGGGTAGCCTCACCATTATTGCGACGGCACTCATCGACACGGGTAGCCGAATGGATGACGTCATTTTCGAAGAATTCAAGGGTACCGGAAATATGGAATTGGTTCTCGATCGCCGCTTGAGTGACCGGAGAATTTTCCCCTCATTTGATCTCATTCGCTCGGGTACCCGTAAGGAGGAACTTCTCCTGTCCAAAAAAGAACTTGCAAGAGTCTGGATTCTTAGAAAGATTCTGAATGAAATGACTCCTGTTGAAGCCATGGAGTTTTTACTCGATCGCATGAGGCGCACTTCGAACAATCAAGAGTTCCTCGACACAATGAGTCAGTAACCTGTACCCCTTTTTTCATTATCTAGCCATTCCATGCCGGAGAATTCTGAACCTATAAGATCCATCGTCGCACGTCTTTCCACCGATAAGCCTGTCCGGAAAACCCCCTACCAAGTCAAGGGAGTGATCATGCACGATTTTCCCGCCGAACCCATCGTGCCGCTCATTGACGGATCCTACCGGGAACAATTCCTCTACCCACGGGTACAGGTCAAAATTTTGAATGAGCAGATCTACCTGGTTGGAATCAAGGAGGGGGTTGAGCCCGTCGAATCGATTCTGGACATGCTCAAAACGTTAAATTTCGGGAACATTACGTTTGAGGTGCAAGATTTTGATGCAGAGATTGAGAATGATCGCTTCATGCCCACATCGCGGATGATCCGTTACAAGTTTCTCACACCCTGGATTGCCCTGAACGAGACAAATCTCATGAAGTACAAGTACATGTATGGGGAGGAGAGACTGAAACTTCTCATACGCCTTTTGAGTCAGAACATCGTTTTCCTGGCTAAGGAAATGGGACTACAGCTCCAGACAAAGATCTTTTCCAAATTGAAGCTTGAATCCCTCTATCCCAAACTGGTGGATGATGGTCAGATGGGGTCCTTTCAGGGAGAATTCCGATGCAATTTTATCCTGCCGAATTTTCTGGGTATCGGCAACGGTATCACGAAAGGGTATGGTGTTCTCTTCAGCCATTTCAATCCCGCGGACTTCACGTTTGATGAGAGCGAACTGGAGAAGAAATCCCACAATGAGCAGGACGTGGAAGATCTTCCGGAGAATTGGGAAGAAGAGGCCATCGCACCTGACGACATACCCAGGAGCCGCCGTGGCGCCGGGGAGTCCAAGAAGGACGAACCCAACTACAACGCTCTCGAGTATCACAAGCGTAAACACTAAGCCATACACCCTGCCGCCTTCCCTATGTTAGCCCATCGGGTGAATCGCATTCAACCATCGTTCACCCTCGAAATGACCGCCAGAGCGGCGGAACTTCGAAGTGAGGGGATAGACGTGATTGACCTGGGGGTGGGGGAACCCGATTTCAACACCCCCGAGAATATCCGTCAGGCGGCAAAACGTGCCATGGATGAAGGTTACACCAAGTACACTCCAGTGTCAGGAATGCTGGAATTGCGCGAGGCCATCTGTGAGAAATTGAACCGGGATAACGATCTTTCCTATTCTCCTAATCAGATCATCGCTTCAAACGGGGCGAAACACGCCCTCAGCACGGCCTGCCAGGCTCTGTTCAATCCCGGCGATGAGGTGATCATTTTTTCTCCTTACTGGGTTTCTTTCCCGGAATTCGTCCGACTTGCAGACGCAAGCCCCGTTATCGTAAGGACAGACGCCGAAAGAGAATTCATTCCCGACTTCGAGGATCTGGAAAGAAAAATCAACTCCAACGTCCGGGGTATGATTGTCAATTCTCCGTGCAATCCCACCGGAGCCGTGTGGGACGATGAAACCGTCACCAGGCTCCTTGAGCATGCTGCCAGTCACGACTGGGTGGTTATTTCCGATGAATGCTACGAACGGCTGGTTTATGACGCTCCTTTCACCTGTGCCGAGAAGCTCAACAAGGACGGTGCCAATGTTCTCACCATACAGAGCTTGTCCAAAACGTATGCCATGACGGGCTGGCGAATAGGCTATGCCGCGGGAGATGCGGCCATCATAGCAGCCATGGGAAAGATTCAGGGCCAGGCGACTTCCTGTCCGAATTCTATCGGCCAGAGAGCGGCAATTGAGGCCCTTCTTGGAGATCAGAGCGAAGTGCAAAAAATGGTAGACATTTTTCAAGAAAGGCGTGTCAGCATGATCGATCGTCTGAGTGAGATTCCCGGCCTGTCATGTACCATGCCCCGAGGTGCGTTCTACGCTTTTCCTCAGGTGACCGATTACCTCGGCCGCTCTGCGGACGGCAAGAAAATCGACACTTCTTTCGATTTATCTGATTACATTTTGGACTTTGCCAGAACGGTTACAGTGGCGGGTGCGGGATTTGGCGATGAAGGACACATTCGTCTTTCCTATGCCACCGACACGGCCACCTTTCTTGAGGGTATTAAAAGAATTGAAGAAGCTTTGAGTCGATTAACCTGAATTAATCGCCACACCTGCCCGCTCCCGACCAAAGGGAGGTCAAGCGGGGAGACCACAGAGAAAAATAATGAATATGGATTTACAAAAAGACAATATTGACCGGACTACCCTAAGAACAAAAAGTGCAAGTTAGTCGTCTTGAAGTTTCTAATTCCATTTATGTACTCTGTGTTCTCCCCGCCTGACCAGCATGTCGGGCACGTGTGGTTGAGGAGTTAACATGAAAAAGGACATTCATCCCGAGTATAAACTCGGAACAGTGACTTGCGCCTGCGGCAACACGTTTCAGGTGCGAAGCACTGTGGGGGATATGCGCGTGGAAATCTGCTCAGCGTGCCACCCCTTCTTTACGGGTAAACAGAAGTTGGTGGATACGGCAGGAAGGATCGAGAAGTTCAGAAAAAAGTACGGGCGACCTGAAGCGCCTGACAAAAACTCATAAGACAATCCACGCAGCGGTTTCCGAAGGCTAGAGAGCCAGGAAACCGTTTTTTTGTGTCATCAGCCACATCCGAAGTCACAGAGAAAGACAATAGGTATAGCTCTACAGAAGGATAAGATCGAGGAAAGCAGATTAGGAATTAAATTGGAAATGAGTCATTCTAAATCTCTTAATATCAAGTTTCTATGCTCTGTGTTCTCCCCGCCTGCCCCCTCCCGCTGCGGCGGGATCGGGAGGGGCGGGCAGATATGGCTTCATGAAAAAAATCGGTCATGCTTGAAAAGATAAAAAAAATAATCGAAAAGTCTGAGGCCCTCGCAAGCCAGTTGGCTGATCCTGAAATCCTCTCGGATCCAAAGCGATTGCGGGAAATCTCCAAGCAGCACCATGAGCTGGAGCCCCTGGTAAAAAAAGGGAAGTCTTATCTCAAGGTGATGGATCAAATTGAAGAGGATGAGGCTCTTCTTGGTGGCGATGATCTCGAACTGAAAGCCCTTGTGAAAGAAGAACTTGATGAGTTAGCTCAAAAGCGGGAAGTGCTGGAAGAGGAGCTCAAACTTCTTCTTCTTCCCAAAGATCCAAGAGATGATAGGAACACCATTGTGGAAATAAGAGCGGGAACAGGGGGAGAAGAGGCCGCCCTTTTTGCTGCTGATCTCTTCCGCATGTACAGTCGATATGCGGAACGTAAGGGGTGGCAATTGACCGCCTTAAGCAGCAGTGAAACGGGCAACAAGGGATTCAAAGAGATCATTTTTTCCCTGGAAGGAGAAGAGGTCTTCGGAGAGATGAAATTTGAGGGAGGCGTCCACCGGGTACAGAGAGTCCCGGAAACGGAAGCGAGCGGCCGTATTCACACCTCCGCTGCCACCGTTGCCGTACTCCCGGAAGCGAGTGAAATTGAAGTGGATATCGATCCTGCGGACCTGAGAATCGATACTTTCCGTGCCAGTGGTCATGGCGGACAACATGTCAACAAGACGGAATCAGCCGTTAGAATCACACACATGCCCACAAATCTTGTCGTAACCTGCCAGGACGAAAAATCGCAGCACAAAAACCGGATGGCCGCTATGAAAGTGCTTCGATCTCGACTGCTGGCCCTTGAGGGTGAAAAGCAGCGAGCAAAGCGAGATCAGGCCCGAAAGAGCATGATCTCTACAGGCGATCGAAGTGCAAAAATCCGTACCTATAACTTTCCTCAAAGCCGAGTCACAGATCACCGGATCGATGTTACTCTATACAAACTCGATGATATCTTGGACGGTGACATATCGGTGCTCGTGGAGAAACTCCGTATAGGCGACCAGGTGGAGCGCCTGAAGGCCGAAACGCTCAACTAACTCCGGTGTCCGCTTCCCCTGGAACAGATCGGCACTGGCGAGTTATTGAACTTCTCAAGCGGGGCGAACGCCATTTTTCTTCTCACGGATTTGACTCCCCACGGAGGGAAATTGAATGGCTCTTGATGGGTCTACTCTCCGTTTCACGCCTTGACCTTTACCTCAACTTCGAAAAGGTCGTCCACGCACATCAATTGGAGACTCTCAGGTCATGGGTTAAACGCCGCATTTCCCGTGAACCACCACAGTACATAACGGGAAAAACGGAATTTTTCGGACTTCCCATCTCCGTGGACCCTCACGTATTGATTCCCCGTCCCGAAACGGAACGACTGATAGAAGTAACCTTGAATATGGCTACAAAAACCGGCGCAAAACGGATCGTCGATGTGGGTACCGGCAGTGGATGTATCGCCATTGCCCTGGCGGCCAATCTTGAATCCGTAGGAATTGTGGCAATCGACAATGATGAAACCGTTCTTGAAGTTGGGAAAAAGAATGCGGAACTGAATGACGTAGAAGAACGGATATCGTTTCAGAAAAGGGATGTCTTTTCTGACCACCTGACCGAAACGTACGATCTTCTCGTGAGCAACCCTCCATATATTTCAGAAAGCGAACTCGACACAGTCATGCCTGAGGTGAGAGACTTTGAGCCCTTGAGTGCGCTCACGGACGGTGAAGACGGACTGAAATTCTACCGCCTGTTTGCGAAAAAGGGAAGAACCTGGGTGAAAAAAGGTGGCTATCTTTTGCTGGAGGTGGGACTCGGTTCGCACCCTCGGCGGGTGAAGGCCCTCTTTCAGGATGCAGGATTTGAAAACGTGACAGTCTTCCAGGACTATAACGGCGATGACCGTGTCGCCGCCATTGAAGTAGCACCATGAGCTGGTGAAAGCGGTCGTCGCTCTTTTCACTCTGTTCCGTCCTCTCAATCTTCTGCTGGGCGCCAGCGCGGTCCTTATCTCATCCGCTATTCTCGAATCTATGGGGAATTTCCACACCGTCATCAAGGCCATTCTTGTGGTGGTTTTCCTTAATGCGGCGGCAAATGCTTTCAACGACCATAGGGACTTGGAAACGGACCGCATCAACCGGCGTAATCGACCCCTTCCCCTGGGCAAGATCAGTCCACGAACGGCCCTTGCATCTTCATTGGTTCTCTTCGGCATGGGAATCGTGGTCTCTGCGTTCATAAATCCGGCCGCTTTCTTCATTGCCACTCTTATCGCCACTCCCCTCATGATCGCATACAGCCTGTGGCTGAAAGGGTGGCCACTGGTGGGAAACATCGTTGTTTCTGTCATCATCGGGCTTACTTTTGTTTTTGCGGGAGCGGCTTTCGGAAACGTCGGGGGAATGTTCACTGCTGCCCTCCTCGCCTTTGGTCTCACCATGGTCCGGGAAATCATAAAGGATATAGCTGACAAAGAGGGCGATAAAGCGGCAAACCTCAATACATTTCCCGCACGTTTTGGTATCCAAACGTCCATCAGACTTGCTATCTTCCTTATCTTTTTTCTGGCTGTTGGCGTTGTTATCCCCTACTGGTACGGGGCATACGGAAAACTTTATCTTATTGTGCTCGCTTTGGGAATTGAAATTCCTCTACTTTTCATCGTATTTTTCCTCATGATATTTCCTTCAATCAGGACCTGTAAGATCTCATCCCAGATTCTCAAAGGTTGCATCGTCGCCGGATTGTTGGCCATCTACTTGGGTTAGCGTAGTGGCATCGGAATTCATCCACCTTCATAATCACTCCGACTACAGCCTCCTTGACGGCGCCCAGACGGTGTCCACGCTGGTGGACACTGTGGGTGATCTCGACATGGACAGCGTCGCTCTCACGGAACACGGAAATCTCTTTTCGGCCATCGATTTCTACACAGCGGCCAGGAAAGCCAGCATCAATCCTATCCTCGGGTGTGAAGTATATGTGGCCCAGGGGAGCCGCTTTGACAAGACGCCCAGAAGAGATAGAGGCTGGGGTAACAACCATCTGGTGCTTCTGGTACAGAACTTCACGGGATACCAGAATTTGATGAAACTGGTAACGGTGGGATACCTGGAAGGATTCTATTATCGTCCACGTGTTGACAAAGACCTTTTGCGTAAGCACAATGAGGGGTTGATCTGCCTTTCAGCCTGTCTGAAAGGAGAGATTCAGGAATTTGCACTGAAGGGGGAATATGAAAAGGCAAGGAACACGGCACTGGAATTTGCCGAGATTTTTCCCGGCCGTTTCTACCTGGAGCTTCAGCATCACAGTCTTCCCGATGAAGAGGAATCGCGACAGGTGGTCGCCAGGCTTGCCAGTGAACTGGATCTCCCTCTCGTGGCCACCAACGACTGCCACTACGCCCGACACGAACATGCCGACGCTCACGACGTCATGTTCTGTCTCGGGACGGGCAAGGATCGTAACGATCCCAAACGTCAGCGGTACGCCACACCGGAATTCTATCTCAAATCCCAGGATCAGATGTGGAAACTGTTCAAGGAATACCCCCAGGCAATGGAGAACACACGCCAGATTGCGAACAACTGCAATCTGGAAATCCCCTTGGGAGAGAACCTGCTGCCATCTTTCCCCCTTCCCCCAGATGCCGGCACGAAAGATCCCGATGAGTATTTGACGGCCAGATGCCGAAAACGACTTGAGGCTCTCTACAAACCTGCCACCGCCGAAGTGGAGGAACGACTCGAGTATGAACTGAAGGTCATAAGAAAAATGGGATATGCTGGATATTTCCTTATTGTTATGGACTTCGTCAACTATGCGAAGGGCAAGAAAATCCCGGTGGGACCAGGGAGGGGATCCGTGGCTGGGAGTTTGGTGGCCTATACCCTGGGGATAACCACTATCGATCCCATCAAGCACGATCTTCTGTTCGAACGGTTCCTGAATCCAGAGCGAGTGTCCATGCCCGACATCGATATTGATTTTTGCTATGAGCGCCGGTCGGAGGTAATTGACTATATCAAGCTGAAGTATGGGGAAAACTCGGTAACCCAGATTATCACATTTGGGAAATTGAAAGCCCGTCAGGTGGTTCGTGACGTGGGGCGGGTCCTGGGACTGAGTTATGGGGAGGTTGACAGGATCGCCAAAATGATCCCCGCGGGTCCCGGTATCACCCTCGATGCGGCCCTCAAGATGAGCCCGGAACTCCAGAAGATAGCCGGGAAGAATAAGATTTACGAAGAACTCATAGAATTTTCCAGGACGCTGGAAGGAATGAACCGACATGCCTCAACGCATGCGGCGGGCGTTGTCATCGGTCCCGGAGAACTTACTGACTATATCCCCCTCTATCGATCCCCACAGGGTGACATCACTTCCCAATATGACATGAAGGGGCTCGAGAACCTGGGACTGTTGAAGATGGATTTCCTGGGCCTTCGGAATCTGACGGTGATCGATCAGACGATAGAACTTCTGAAGGAGCGCGGGATAAAGATCGATATTGGCCAGATACCGCTGGATGACTCGAGGGTCTACAAGATATTTTCACAGGGAAACACTGTGGGAGTATTCCAATTTGAGTCCACCGGGATGCGTGAGTATCTCAAGAAACTCAGGCCCAACGGGATCGAAGATCTTATCGCCATGAATGCCCTTTATAGGCCGGGGCCCATGGAGCACATAAACGATTTCATAAAGCGGAAACACGGACGCAAGAAAATCGACTACATCCATCCCCATCTCGAGCCCATCTTGAAGGAGACATACGGCATCATCGTTTACCAGGAGCAGGTGATGCAAATCGCCAACAAGATTGCAGGCTTTTCTCTTGCCCAGGCGGATATCATGCGGCGGGCCATGGGGAAAAAAAGACGAGGGCTCATGAGCAGACAACAGAAGGCCTTTGTTGAAGGAGCCGTGAAGAACGAAACCTCAAGAGAGGTGGCTCGAAAAATATTCGGTATGATCGAGAAGTTTGCCCAATATGGATTCAATAAAAGTCACAGTACCGCGTACGCATTCATCGCCTATCAGACAGCATATCTGAAAACCCACTACCCATCAGAGTTCATGGCAGCCAATCTCACCACTGAAATGACGAATACACCGCGCGTGGTCACCCTCATTAACGAATGTCAGAAGCTGGGTATTACGGTTCATCCCCCCGATGTGATGGAATCGGATATCTATTTCAAGGTGATGGATGAAAAATCCATTTCCTTTGGTCTGAACGCCATCAAGAACGTGGGTGCTAAGGCACTCAGGAACATTATCGCCATGCGAACGAAGCATGGACCGTTCGAAAACCATTTCCAATTCTGCAAGCCTCTCGACCTGCGACTGGCCAATCGAAAAGTCATTGAGAGTCTGATTGCAGCGGGAGCCATGGATTCTCTCGAGGGCAACAGGGCTCAGAAGTACGCATCCGTTGAGGCGGCCCTGAAGTTTTCCCAGCAGTTTCAGTCGGAACTCAACGGGGATCAGTTTTCCATGTTCGATGTTTCGGATTCTGAGGAAACGCTGTTCCGTTCCACTCCCCGGCTGCCGGATCTCCCAGAATGGTCGGAATCCGAAAAGCTCAAACGGGAGAAGGCCCTCATGGGCTTTTACCTCACAGGCCATCCCCTTCTCAAGTATGCCGATGAGCTCGAAGAATACTCAAACTACGATTTTTCCGATCCCGCAAACGATACGGAATTGCGCGAAATTCGTCTGGCGGGTGTCATTCAGGATACACGGTACCACTTTGACAGGAAAGATCAACAGATGGCCTTTTTCAGTCTTGAGTGCCTCGGTGGGAGAGCCGACGTACTTGTCTTTCACAAAACCTTTAAGCAGTACAGAGGTCTCATCAAGGATGACAATCTCGTTTTTGTGCGGGGCCGCCCTACGACGCCCCTTGCGGAGGACACGCCCAAAATGATCGCTGACGAAATTCTCTCACAGGAGGACGTTCAGAACCGCCATTCCAAAAAACTGAACATCCTTGTGGAACTGGACAAAATGAAAGATGAGGATGTCGATTCGCTCTTCAAATTGGCCAAGGAAAATGAAGGGGATTCTCCCCTCTTTTTCCATGTTCAGGATAGAGAAGGCAACGGCAAGAAGATACTGACTCATAAGGTACGGGTCTCCTTGAATCCCACTTTCCTTAAGAGACTCAAGGGACTCTACGGTGACCAAAACGTCTGGGTGGATTGATGATCGCCGTTCTTCAGCGCGTTTCGAATGCCCGGGTTGTGGTGGATAGCACCACTTCCGGCGAGATTAATCAAGGACTATTAATCTTCCTGGGTGTCTGTCAGGGAGACACAGAAGAGCACGGTGAATTTCTCACCCGGAAGATATCCAATTTCCGCATCTTCAACGACGATGCGGGAAAGATGAATCTCTCCATCAAGGATGTAAAGGGGGCATCATTGGTGGTTAGCCAGTTCACACTTTGCGCAGATTGGAAAAAAGGTCGCCGGCCCAGTTTTGTTCGGGCAGCACCCCCGAGCCTGGGGAAAGACCTGTACGAAAGATTTGTCCAGCAACTCGCAGATCAGGGAGTCCTCGTTCAATCTGGCGTTTTCGGGGCAATGATGGAAGTCAACCTTACGAATGACGGTCCTGTGACGTTCGTTCTGGACAGTAACGACCGCAATTAGGTAACTATTCACTACCGGAATTTTCTAGCCCAGATTATCCACAGGATCTTCCAAAGGATCTTGAGATGAGATTTGCCACCTCCATAGGAGTCCCTTTGACCCGTGGGGTCTCCTACGGAGGGAAAAGACATCTACCCCGTGAGATATGGCTTTGTATTTCACGGGGCATAGGCACCAAGCTATTTGAGAATAAAAACATTAGTGGCATGAAACTCTGAAGATTTGCTGTGAAACAGTCCCGACGCGTTAGGATTAATAACCTATTCTCAAGATCCTGCGGATAATATCAATAACTTTGTGTCTTACCCGCCCGCCTGCCCCTCACGGAGTGGGGCGGGCAGGGTGCCTTGGTGGCTGCTGAATAGATTAGGCTAAGAACCATCTCCACTGGTAGAAAGGGGGTTCTATGGATTTGGGCACGGCTCTGGGACTTCTTCTGGGCGTAGGATTCATTGCCGCAGGCATCGTAAGTAACCACGGTGATCTCCGGTGGTTTCTCGATTTTGATGCCATCTTAATCGTACTGGGGGGCACATTTGCTGCCACGCTTGTTAACTATCCCGTGAAGAATGTCCTGGGAATATTCAAAATCCTGACCCAAGCCTTCCGCAGAGAAGATGTTGGACATCAGGGCGTTATCGACCAGCTGGTTGAGAAGGCAGAGAAGGGAAGGAAAAAGGGGATCATGTCCCTGGAGACCGATCTTGATGGAATCTCCGACCATTTCCTGAGGGGTGGTCTCGAGCTGGCCATCAATGAACGGGATCCCGTCCGTCTGCGCAACTATCTGGAACTGGAACTTTCCAACATGGAGCGGCGGCACAGTCTGGGACAGGAAATCTTTCTGTATATGGGTGCTTATTCCCCTGCATTCGGATTGCTGGGAACGGTCCTGGGACTTATCATTATGATGACCCACTTTTCCTCTACGGAGAACGTTGGAATTGCCGGGATCGAGTTCGACGTGGCCAAGCGATTTGCAGAACTTCTTGGGGGAATGGGGCTGGCCCTCATTACCACCTTTTACGGCATTCTACTGTCAAACCTCGTGTTCCTCCCCCTGGCGGGGAAGCTGAAACGAAAGTCCGAAGAAGAATTGATGCTGAAAGACATCCTGGTGGAAGGTATAATCGGAATCCACGCAAAAGAACATCCTATCCTTCTGAGAGAGAAACTGATGACGTTTGTTCCCCAGAGCAAGCGAACGGAAGAGACGTAGTCCCAATGCCTCGACGGGTATCCAAACTGTCATTCGATGAAGCCAGGTCAAAACGGACCGCCTGGGCCGTGACTTTTGGTGATATGGTCACCCTTCTCCTCACATTTTTTGTCATGCTCCTGGTGATCATGAACGATGCCGAGAAACACGTGGACCGTGTCATCAATATGCTTCTCGACGAAACCTACAAAGAACTCCACAATCAGCTCCACTCTGCCTACGTCTCCGTGGAACGGGTTACAAAAGGGGTTAAGGTTACCCTGGCCAGCGGGCAACTCTTTCGTTCCGGTGATTCCCAACTCCGTCCTGAAGTGTATCCCCTGATTCAGCAAATCGGTATGATTATCAAGATGTCCAGGCTGGTGAAGATCCAGGAGGATCCCGAATTGAGACCCTTCGTTGAGGCGGTTGAAAAGAAGGACCATTTTCTGAACATAGAAATCAGATGCGAGGGGCATACGGATAACGTTCCCCTGCCCGATGAATTAAAGTACAAATGGGAAACCAACTGGGAGCTGTCCACGGCAAGAGCGCTGAATGTTGTAGAACACCTGAGGCAATTTGCCGGAATCAGTGAAGATAAGTTCTCTGCGATGGGATACGGTGAATTCCGCCCTGTTGACTCCAATGAGTCCCCAGAGGGCCGTGCAAACAACCGGCGCGTGGAAGTCTACCTGGACGCTTTTCTCACGACGAAAACCCTTACCCTTTGACTTGTATGACCAGAGAGAACTCCAAGAAAGGGGTGTTAAAGTGTTTCAGTGTTCGAGTGTTCAGGTTGTTGGATCCCGAACCCGTTTCTTTTCTCTTGAACACATGAACACACAAACACATAAACACATGAATACATGAAAACAGTCATTATCATAACGTGGGTGACACTGTGCGTTTCGGTTTGTGGTCAGATAACCCAAACCATCAAGAAGGCGGATATTATTGCGGACCCCAGTGACCCCAAAAGTGTTTTGGGTCGACTCTATCCGGGGACAGAGATCAGGAAGATAGGGAAGGATGCATCGGGTGAGTTTATCAAAGCGACCCTGGATTTCTACCTCCCCCTGGAGACGCTAAAGGAAGGACGAGTTGCGAAGAAGATCGGCGAATGGCAAACCGCTGACAATGCGAGAGTGAAACTCTTGCAAGTATCCAAACAAGGAAATACCGTAGAAGTATCCGTGATCATCGAAAATCGCGATAAGAACGATATGGACGTGAGTGCGCTTTTGTTATTCAAGATGGTTGACGGCCAGGGGAATATTGGCAACCTGGAGTTCCTGGAGAGCAAGAACAGTGTGGGGATCGTAAAGCCTAGCCAGAGGTTGAGATCCGATCTGGTCTACAGGTTCATGGAGCCGCCCGACAACGTGGAGTTGAGCTTTCAGTCAAAACTGGGGGGAGATCAGGTCTTTTTTCTTCTCGGGTTTTAGCCCGCTTTTCTCACCATGAATCGTGACGAAACGGAGGAGACGTTTATGAATACAAGGCCTACGCAGGAAAAATGACGGAGGTGTACTAGACAGTACGCCGAGTACATTTTTCAAGTAGAACGCCGTAGTCGTAAGCATATACTCCGTTGCAGTAGATTTGGTGGTGAGAAATGCGGGCTCGGTCAACCTGACAGGATACCAGTCAGGTTGAGTCTTCAAAATCATTTCTTGGGTTCTTCCACCACCTTGAAAACTTTTTCCCCTGGCTTTGCCATGCGATGCCGTTCCCGGGCCAGCTTTTCAATATACTCAAGATCGTTCTCCAACCGTTCCTTGTTCTGATCCAGCTCCCGTTGTTCTTCTCTTAAACGGTCAATGTCCTTGAGGACGTGCTTCTTTTCCCGTTTCATTTCATAGAGACGATAGATTCCGTGATCCCCAAAAAAGAAAATAATTACTAAAATAACACCCACAAGCAGCAGGAGCTTGGGAACGAGCGAGCTCCGGCTCTTATGTCTCTTTCTGGGAGGGTCCCTCCGCAGCTTCCGTCGCCTTCTCCGCGGTTTCACCTGTTTGTCCCCAATACCTCCATCCCGGGGAACCGGGCCCGATCACCGAGACTCTCCTCAATGCGGAGCAGCTGATTGTACTTACAAATTCTATCCGTGCGCGAGGCGGACCCACTCTTAATCTGACCCATTCCCATTGCGACAGAAAAATCGGCAATCGAACTATCCTCTGTCTCACCGGAACGGTGAGAAATGATCGCGGCCATTTTGCTCCTTCGAGCGAGCTCGATGGTCCGGATCGTCTCCGTCACCGTACCCACCTGATTGAGCTTGATAAGGATCGCATTCATGGCACCAGTTTCAATCGCTTTTTCCAATCGAGAAACGCTTGTGACTGTCAAATCATCACCCACAATCTGGATTTTTTCCCCCAACTCGCGATTAAGATGGGACCATCCTTCCCAGTCATCCTCCCACAAACCATCCTCGATGGACACAATAGGATATCTTGATGCAAGATCCACATAGTACTCCACCATATCATGGGACGAGAGTTCCCTTTTTTCCGATGCCAAAACATAAACGGAATGTTTGCTGTCATAGAACTCACTGGCGGCGGCATCCAGGGCAAGAAATAGTTCGTGACCCACCCCATGTCCGGTGCGCTCAGCCGCGGACAGAATAATCTCGATGGCCTCCTCATTGGACCGCAAATCAGGAGCGAAACCTCCTTCATCTCCCACCGCCGTGTTCAGCCCCTTCCGCTTTAGGATCTGCTTCAGATGGTGGAACGTCTCTGTCCCCATCTGCAATGCTTCGGAAAAGCTAGCAGCTCCCACGGGGAAAATCATGAACTCCTGAATATCCACATTATTGTCGGCGTGCTTTCCCCCGTTAAGGATATTCATCATGGGAATGGGCAGAAGGTCCCCGGAATCGGTTGAAAGGTATTCAAAAAGGGGGATTCTCTTGTGGGCAGCTGCTGCTTTGGCTGCCGCCACGGAGATACCCAGAATGGCGTTTGCTCCTAACTTCCCTTTGTTGGTCGTTCCGTCAACCTCAATGAGTCTTTCGTCTACAGACAACTGGTCAAGAACATCCATTCCATCTACTGCGGGGCCCAGAACCTCATTAACATTCTTCACAGCCCTTCGGACACCTCTCCCCAGGTATCGATTGGATTCACCGTCTCGAAGCTCCACCGCTTCATAGCTCCCCGTGGAAGCCCCTGAGGGAACAGCCGCCCGTCCGAAACTTCCATCTTTCAGGGTCACGTCTACCTCAACGGTAGGATTTCCGCGGGAATCCAGGATCTCCCTCGCTAGGGTGCTGACAATACTGTTTGCTCCCATAATATCCGAATAGACGTATCAACCAGAGAAATCTGCTGTCAAAAAATAACGAAATATTCGGGCTATCACATCAGGAATTTTTGGTCATCCCGACGAATGACTGTATATTCACGCTTCGGAACCGACCTTCCTCTTGAGACGTTTTAACACAAATCCGTGACTTCTCAGATCAGGCGACTGGCACGACAGACTTTCGTATACGGCGCAGGAAATGTGTTGACCCGCCTCATCACGTTCCTCCTTTTGCCTCTCTACACCCACGTCCTATCCCCAAGGGAATACGGATTGGCCACGCTCGTCTACGTATTCCTTGGCTTTATGAACATTATCTATCATTATGGCCTCGATGCCGCTTTCATGAAACGGTACAGTGATGCAAAAGAAAATGAAGAACAGAGACGACTATTTTCAACAGCCGTCTGGCTTTCGGCGGGAACCAGTGGAGTCCTCTCCCTCCTTATCCTATCCGTTTCGAGATCTTTGGCATCCGCAGTCCTGGTAGATTCCGGATACGGTCACCTTTTCAGACTCGCGGCCGGTATCCTCTTTCTCGACGCGCTGGCCCACGTCCCGTTTGCGTTCCTGAGGATCCGGGAGAAAGCAGGTGCATTCATCTCCATCAAACTTATCAATGTTTTCACAACTCTCGGACTCAATATCTATCTCGTAGCCATTCTGCATCGTGGAATTACTGGCATATTCATCAGTGTATTCGTTGCCTCCGTGGTGACAACCCTCTCCGTTTTTGTCCTCTCCATCTTCTCCCTCCGGCCTACGTTTTCTTCCCCGGTGGCGAAAGCGTATTTGAAGTTCGGACTTCCATTCATGCCGGCAGGACTGGCGA
Organism: Candidatus Neomarinimicrobiota bacterium; assembly: GCA_036476315.1. NCBI lineage: Bacteria > Pseudomonadati > Fidelibacterota > Fidelibacterota bacterium. Next base: position 46,597 of record JAZGBI010000026.1, read on the forward strand.
GTATCGCCATGGAGATGATCGACAGATATATTCTGGCACACCTGAAGGATTCAGCAACGGTGGGCATCTACAGCGCCGGATACAAACTGGGCATCTTTATGTTACTGCTTACCACGGCTTTCCACTATGCCTGGCAACCTTTCTTCCTGAAAATGGGGAAAGGGGAACAGTCGCGTCCTCTCTTTGCAAAAGTCTTTTCATATTTCATTCTGGCTTCCACGTTTGTCTGGATCCTTCTATCAGCATTCATTCACGAAATCGTCAGACTCCGCGTTGCGGGATATTCGATCATAGGACCTTCATTCTATGAGGCTGAAGCAATCGTACCACTCATTCTTCTGGCCTACATCTTTCAGGGCGCCTATCTCAATTTTCTACCGGGGATCTATTTTGAGAAGAAAACCTTCTATATCCCCATTATCACGGGAGGAGGCGCCGTTATCAATGTTGGACTCAACTTCGTCCTCATCCCGCCTTTCGGGATGATGGGCGCAGCTGCGGCAACAATCGCCGGATACTTTGCCATGAGCATCATAACCTTTTTTGTTGCGAAGCGCCTCTACCCTGTACCCTATGAATGGCGGAAGATTGTTCGAATCGCCCTTCCCGCCGGTGCATCAATGGCGGTAATTCTCTTTCTTGGTGAAAGTATCCCCTTCAAACTCATAGGGATTTCCATCTTCATCATCGGAATTCTGGCCTTCAGAGTTGTCTCGACTGACGAAAGAAAAAAGGTCCTCTTTTTTTCCACTTTTACCACACCATTTATTGAAATTGATCGACGAATCATGCAGGAGATTGCAGAAGTTCGTTCTGTGACTGCAAAGAGATTTACTGCCATTGCCAGGATAAAATGGTCTATTTTGTCATCCCATGTTGTGGTGGCATGGTTCGCCTCCACTTACAGTGCGCTGGCCGTTTCTCTGGCGAGACTTTTCAGAAAGAAGTCCATCGTGATCGTGGGTGGCGCTGACGTTGTTGTGGATCGTGGATTGGGGTACGGCATGGTTACCTCCCGGTGGAAGGAACGATTCGTGAAATATAGCCTCCGGAACGCGACCTACGTGCTGCCCACATCAAAGTACTTAATGGAGAGTGCCCGGATGATGGGCGACTACGACGGCGGAAACATGCGGCTCGTCTCTCCTGGGCTCGATTCGAACATCTGGGTGGCAGCTGGGAAAAAGGAACGGTTGATCCTTACAGTGGCGGCATGTCCCACAGAAAAGAGACTCCGGATCAAGGGGATTGATATCCTCATCGATGCCGCACGTCTCGTTCCCGAGGCAGAGTTTCTGGTCGTAGGTGTTGAGAAAAGGATTCTGGAATTGCTTCCGGGTGAGATTCCGCCTAATGTGACAACCATGCCGTTCCTTGGAGAGGGCGAATTGCTTGAGTACTATCAGCGTGCTCAGGTATACTGCCAGCCAAGCAGGATTGAATCCTTCTCTTTCTCCCTCGCCCAGGGAATGCTTTGCGAATGTATTCCCGTGGGCACCCATATCGGCGGTATTCCCGAAGTGATGGGTAAGTCGGGATTCCTTGTCCCCCCCGAAAACAGCGAATCGCTGGCGTCTGCGCTGAAGAAAGCCCTCAAGGCCAATACCCGAATGGGAGAGGCAGCCAGAAGTCACGTTCAGAGAGAGTTTTCGCTGCAGAGAAGATCGAAAGAGCTGGAGCAACTCATAAAGGAATGAAACCTCTCCCGCGGCACGTGCTTTCTCTTACGTCCTCTGAGCTCATGGGTCGCATCTTAAGCTTTTTTGCTGTCGCTTATGTCGCCCGGAAACTGGGTCCCGCGGGCATGGGCACGCTTGCTTTCGGCACAGCTATTCTGGCCTATGGATCTATTTTCGCGGATGCCGGATTGCCTATTCTTGGCACGCGCTCTGCGGCCGCAGGCGACGAAGATCTGAACTCGCTTGTCAAACGAATTCTATCACCTCGCCTCTTTCTCTCTGTTGCTACGATCGTCGCGGGGAGTGCTGTTCTGTTCGTAGGAATCAAAGATAGCACAACCCGGAATGTCGCCATTATCTATCTCCTCACACTGATTCCTTCCGCAGTCATCCTGGACTGGCTCTTTCAGGGTCTAAAATCGATCACAACACTTGCCATGGGACGAATTCTCGGAATGGTCGCTTATTTGCTTTTTGTCATATTCCTGGTCTCCGAAAAAGGTGATATCGTTTTCGTTCCCGTGGCGTGGGTCGCTGGGGCAATCGCTCAGGCTCTCTTCCTCTGGACTGCCTACAGAAGATTGAACCGCGCGCGCGGTCAAACGTTGACATCCCCTCGCGGACTCTGGGGCACGATCCAGCAGGGAGTTCCGTTGGGCATTGCCACTCTCATTTCACAGGTGGTCATCCAGTTTCCCTTTATCTACATGGCTCTGTTCAGCAGCGCAAGGATCACCGGTATCTACAGCGTCGCCTTCCGGGTGATCGTTCTCATGCTGATCGTCGACAGGGTGTTCTACACTCTCTTTTTCCCGGCCATCAGCGAAAGTTTCAAAGAAGGGATGGTTTCTCTCGCCCGAAAATTCGATCGAACCCTGAAATTTGTGTCTGCCGGTGCACTGGGCGTGGGAATTCTGGCGATTCTCGCCAGCCGGTCAATTTTCCCCGCAATTTTCGGTTCTGAGTTTACTGACTCAAGCGCCGTATTCCAGTTCCTGGTAGTGTACTTTATCCTTACAGTCATAAACAGTACCTTCACCTTCACGCTCATCGGTGCTGAAAAGGAGATTGTCTATACTCGGTCACTGGCAGTAGGTGGTGTTGGATTTTTTGCCATCATGTTTCTGCCAGTCCCCGTCCCCCTTACGCTCCTGGCACCTCTGGCTCTGACTGTTTTTCAGACTTTTTCTTTCATGGTGATGTCCAGAGCGCTGCAAACCATCATTCCTCTGTCACTCTTTAGAAGGATATTCGTCCCCATCCTTACGGCCATTGGACTGCTTCTTCTCTTTACCCCCTGGGAGCGGGAAGGGCCGTTGCCGACTCTAGTTGTCGCGCTTATAGTATCTTTTCCTCTTCTGGCCTTTGCCTCGGGTGTCAAAAGGGAAGATCTTCATGAACTAAGGCGGCTGTTCGTATGAGGTTGACGGTCGGCGTTACAACGGTTCTTCCCCAATGGGAGCTTCTTCTCGGCCAGATTGGGCTCCCGATGGAACGTGTAGTTTCGGATCAGGCAATTCCCCCGGACCGGTACGCCGTCATCATTGTCACCCAGGGGGGAGGACCATCAGAAAAAGAGTCCCTGCTTCACTATGTGAAACAAGGGGGATCTCTTCTAACAGAAGCGGATGCGGCACATTGGCTTTTCGGAATAAGAACGATCCAAGGCTATGTCAGTTATGTGGCAACAGCGGGAGATCCCATCTTCGATGCGGTGCTGCCGGGATTTGTGGATGCGAGCGTTCGTATCCCTCATAGCGCATCGCACCTCCAAAGTGACTCCGGACGGAAACTTGTCCGCGTCCTCCATGAGGGTCGAGGTTCGGTCATCATTCTTCCCTCACTCTTATCGAGCACAGTGCTCGATAGCAAGGTAAGACGACGGAATTTCCCCAGCCGGGGACCTCTTCTCCCTTCCGAGCGTGTGTCCCGCCGATCGAAGCAGACGATCCGCGAGACAATTCAAGGTTCACTGGAATATCTCTACATGAAAAGAGGTCTCCCCTTTGTTTCCCTCTGGCCGTTTCCTGACGGCGCGAGAACATTGTTCAATTTTCGCATTGATACGGACTTCGCGTCACGGGAGAATGTGAACAACCTGTATGAACTGTGTGATAAACGGGAGGTCCCCGCCACCTGGTTCCTTGAGGTACACAGTTCCCGGAAATGGCTGGCCAGGTTCGGCGAAATGGAGAATCAGGAAATGGGAGTCCACTGCTACCGCCACCGCATATTCCCTGATTTTGTTCGAAATGAAAGAGACATCAACAGAGCGGTAAGAATGCTGAACGATCTCCGTATTCGTCCTTCAGGCTATGCTGCCCCGTTCGGGGAGTGGAACGTACCGTTAGCCAAAGCCCTGGAACATCACGGTTTCTATTATTCCTCCGAGTTCTGCCTCGATTACGACAACCTTCCTTTCAATCCCTACCTGGGAGACCGATTCACTTCCGTTCTTCAAGTCCCCATTCATCCCATCGCCACCAGCCGTTTGCGGAATGCTCATCATTCCCCAGAGGATATGAAGATCTATTTTGAGGATCTCATACAAACCTGCATAATACACCATCTTCCCGTTTTTGTGTACGATCATCCTTCCAATGCTGATCTCAAAACGGTAAATTGGCTTTTCTCGACGATACGAAGACGTCAACTGAGCAGAGTTTCGCTGGCAGAATATGCCCGGTGGTGGAAGAAACGGTCCAATCTGAAATGGACGGCTGATTGGGACTCAGGAAACCTGACCGTGGAATGTCCTTTCCCGGATTCTTCCATCTGCCTGTATTTACGGAATTCCACAACGAAATGGGCCACCGTGAAAATTAAAGATGAGATCGACCTGGATACCGTCGCGTGGAAAAAGGACAAGAAGGCCAAGACAGTCCGCACTCCCATGAGGAATCTGGCAAGTTGGAATCGAAAAATGACGATGAATGATATCCTCCATTTCTATTGGAAACTGAGATATTGACGATGGAATATGGACTATTGAACAATAAACTAACGGAGAAATGGGGACTTGGAGAGTTGTTCCGTAGGGTCTCCTGTTGAGGAGGAGGAATGGAGTGACGGGGAATTGTAGATGAAGATTACGCTTGCCAGTTACCATACCGTCACGCTTCGCCACGGGGGACCCAAAACCCAGATTCAGCAGACCAGGAATTACCTTGAACAGGCAGGAGTGGAGGTTAAGCTCATGGATACCTGGGAGGAGAGAAAGGCGGTCCTTGACTGTGACCTGTTTCATCTGTTTGCATCGAATTTCGGAACGTACGACCTCGCCCGGTATCTGAAAGCCCATGACCTTCCCTTCGTAGTAAGTCCCATTTTCTTCACCCGAAGATCACCGCGAGCTGTTCGCCTGGTCTCCACTGCCGACAGGCTTGTGCGGCATCTGATTCCGGGAATCTGGTCCGATTACGGTATCACCCGTGACATCTGCCACTGGGCGGAGCATTGTCTCCCGAACACCTCCGCGGAACAACATCTCATGGTGTCGGGTCTCGGGATTCCCGTCGATGCGGTAACAGTGGTTCCGAACGGTGTTGAGGATCGATACTTGAATGGCAATCCTGATCTCTTCTATCAGAAATATGGAATCAAAGAATTCGTTCTGCACGTGGGTCACATTGGCGTGGAAAGAAAAAATACCCTGTTCTTGATTCGGGCCCTTGGCAAGCTCGATGTACCTGCTGTGATCATTGGACGAATCTATCCATCGAAAGAGGCAGCCGCCTGCCTCGAAGAAGCCGGGAGAAATAGGAATCTCCTCATCATTGAGGGGCTCGATCATGACTCTCCCATGCTTTCGGCCGCCTATGCAGCCTGCGATGTGTTTGTCCTGCCCGCACGATACGAAACGCCCGGTATTGCCGCTCTGGAAGCGGGTCTCGCGGGGGCCAAGGTGGTCATCACCCCCTACGGCGGGACGAAAGATTACTTTGGAAACATGGCTACCTATGTGAATCCCTATTCCGTAGACTCTATCAGGAAGGGTATTGAATCGGCTCTCAGTCGGGATACCGATGACAGATTGAAACGGCACATTCAGGAGAATTTCCTCTGGCAGAGAGTGGCTCAGAACACGGTGCAGGTCTACGAATCCGTTCTGGGAACCGGGGTGCAGATATCGTGAAAGTTTCGGTAATCGTCTCCATTTACAATGGAGAAGATGTTCTGCCACTTACCATACCCGCGCTCCTAAACCAGAATTATCCTCATGAATCGACAGAGATCATCCTTGTGGATGACGCCTCCACCGATGAAACCCCATCCCTTTTGGAAAACCGGGAGTGGAAAGATCGGGCCACCGTAGTCCGCCACACGGAAAATCGAGGTCGGACCGCCACTCGCAACTCGGGAATTGACACTGCCACGGGAGATCTCCTGGTATTCGTGGACTGTGATATTGAGGTGGGTCCAGAGTTTCTTTCCCTGCACGTGGAGCAGCACAGGAATTCCGGGATCGTGGGCGTTCTGTCAAACGTCAGGCCCCGGGAAATGAAATCAAGCAACAAGTATCATCGCTATCTTTTTTCCGGCCGCCGGGGGGCCAAACTCGTGGGAGAAAACCACCCTTTGCCATTCAGATACTTCATCATGACATGCGCTTCTATTAAGGCATACGCTGTCAGAAAAACCGGAAAGTTTAACGAAAAACTGCCCGGATACGGCATCGACCTGGAATACGCATACAGACTGTGGAATAACTATCCAAACGGACTGTTCTACTCCTCTGGTATAGTCGTCTTTATGCACAAGGCGAAGGACCTCCATGAAACGCTTGTGGATTTCAGAGAATACGGCCGACGAAATGTTCCCATCATTCTATCGAACTTCCCTGAACTCGCACCCTATGTGGGTGCCGATTTTGTGTCATCTCCTCCCGGGAGTTTCTCATTGAGAGGCCTTGTGGGATCTCTCCTCATAAATCAGGTCATGTCGTCACTAGCCAGGATGCTGTTGATGCTTGCACCTTATCCGTTGAGCAACCACTTTGTCCGCTATCTCATGCTCTCAGCGGCGGCCATGGGATACCGCGAATCCCTGAAGAGCCGTGACTGAGATCCGCATTGGCACAAGCGGGTATAGTTTCCAGGACTGGCGCGGCGTTTTCTACCCCCACAACATTTCCAATGGCGAAATGCTCACTTTCTACGCACAGCGCTTTACCTGCGCGGAGATAAACTCCACATACTACCGCATTCCTCACGCTCGTGTGTTTCAGCACATGGTGAACAAGACACCCGGAGAATTCGAATTCATCGTCAAGGTGCACGCCGAGGTTACTCACGCGAGAAAAAATCCGGATCGATCCGTAGCGGATCTCACCACCGCGATAAGGCCTCTCATGGAGCAGGACAAATTCCGAGGCTTCCTCGCCCAGTTTCCCTATTCTTTCAAGAACCGATTTGAATCGCGAAAATATCTGATTCATCTGTCGCAGCTCACGGGCGACTTGCCCTTGTTCGCAGAATTCCGCCACAGTAGCTGGACAACTCCTCCATTGTACGATTTCTTGAAACAGCATGAGATCGGTTACGTGGATGTGGACGAACCGGAACTGCCGAACCTCGTGCGGCCTCAGCAGGTCACCACAACAGATACGGCATATGTCCGATTCCACGGTCGAAATGAGCTGGCGTGGTGGGACGGGGACAAGGGCGATCGCTACGATTATTTGTATACGGCTTCTGAGCTGGAGCAATGGAAAGACGACATTACCGGCATTCTCGACAGGGTGAAGAAAATATATCTCTTCTTCAACAACTGCTATCACGGTCAGGCCGCCCTGAATGCCCTCGATATGAAAGCGTTGTTGCCCGGGGAGTGAATGCGACTCGCTTCGCTCGACCTGGGAACCAACGCTCTTCTTCTCACGATCGCCGACTGGGAGGGCACCTCGCTCAACCCCGTATACGAAGATGCCACTCTCATCCGCCTGGGACAAGATTTGAAGAGAGGGGGATTACTGCACCCCGACGCGAAGGAAAGATGTCTCGATGCTCTTTCGACCTACAGCGTCATTGTCTCCCGTCACAAGGTGGAAAAGACCATAGCAGTGGCGACCGAAGCCCTTCGAAGGGCATCCGATGGAGGCAAATTCCTCAATGATATCAGGGAGAAATGGGGAATATCATTCAGGATTATTCCTCCCAAGGAGGAGGCAAGAACGACATTCAAGGCGACTCAGAAAGAGTTCGCCTATCTTGACAGGAATCTCCTCATGTTCGATATTGGAGGAGGAAGTACTGAAATTGTATACGGAGACACTGGAAAGATTCACTCCATGACGAGTTTGGACATTGGAACTGTAACTGTAACGGAACAGTTTATCCGGCATGATCCTATTCCCTCCGCGGAACTTGAAGTTGCCGACAAGTTTGTCCGGGAGATTCTTGCTCCGGTCTCCCAGGAGACCCGCGACCTGGCCGGTGTCGGTATCGCGGGAACGATCACGACATTGAAGGCTGTTACGCTTGAGATGGAAACCTACGACCACGCTATTGTTCACAGGTCAACGCTCACCCGGGCGCAAATTGATGACCTGTTGAAACTGTTTACCTCTATGACCGTAGAGGAACGACTCGTATTAAAAGGACTCCCGGAAATGAGAGCCGACATCATTCCCGCAGGGGTCCTTATCACGCAGGCCATCATGGACGCCTACGGGCTATCCGAGATTTATGTGAGTGACCGGGGACTCAGGTGGGGTCTTCTCTACAGCTGGATTGACTAGTCTTATGGAGTGAACCATCTCCTGATGGTTCAGCATCATCGGGAGATGATGCAGTCCATATTCACTCCATAAGATGGTTAGCAGCAGACTAATCTCTTTCCTCTTCTCCTGAAAGCTTCTTGCTCGCTTCGTAAAGAAAACTTCTTTCCGACTTGGTCAGTCCATCATACCCCACCTGGTTGATCTTATCGAGAATTCGATCAACCTCTGACCGCATTTCCTCAAACTTCTCACGCCTTTTCGTTTCATGGCGTTGCTTCAGACCATCTTTCTGCCGGCGCAGAAATTGCCCCATGATATCCCATCGGGGATTTGACCGGAGATATAGATAGCCGATGGCCATTCCCGAAAGATGAGTCAAATGGCTTATGTTCGAATACTGGGGATTAAGTGAGGAAAAGAATGCCATAATACCGACAAAAATCACAAAGTATTTCACCTTGATGGGGAGAAGGAAATAGATGTAAACATAGCGGTTAGGAAACATGAGGCCGTATGCAAGGAGAATTCCATAAATGGCCCCGCTTGCCCCCACTACAGGTATTTTCGAATTGTAATTGAAAAGTATGGTCACAATACCCGCACCCACACCCGTGAGGAAATAGTACTTGAGAAAATCCCGTTTGCCCCAATGCCTCTCGAGCTCAGATCCAAACATCCAGAGCACGAACATGTTGATCAACACATGCCAGACACCGCCGTGAAAGAACAGATAAGTGAAGGGCTGCCACACCATGAAACGGCTCCACGTATCCCTGGGCACTATCCCAAAAAGCTGATATAAGATTCCCTGTTGACCGGAAATGGTCTGGAGAATAAATATCAAGAAATTGATGGAAACCAGAAGCTTTATGGCGTCCGTAAACATGCGAGGCCTGAAGTAATTGCCTTGAGAAAAGTCACTCTGAAATTGATATCTCATGCTGACACAGTTTCCGATTTCCCGACCCGAAAGTCAAGGGCTCTTTGGGTCACGTAAGCACCTTTTCCATAACACCGAGAGACTTGACTTCTCCCAGCCCTTCAATGTGATAGTGGAGATAGTCGTTCAGGATTTTCCCCACTTTCTTTCGATCTCCCGGCCGCAGAGAAATGTCACCAATCCCATCCAACGGGTTCCGCTTCAGCTTTCTTAGAATATCGATAGATCGACTGGACACTGGATACTCACCACGCGCATCACAGCGACGGCAGACGAGTTCACCGTACTCCATAGCAAAGAACCCCTCTTTGAGAGCTCCGTGACACCGGGGACATTCGGAAAGAATGGGTTGAAATCCCAGGAGGACAAGAAGGTGCATCTCGAAATACCAGAAAATCAGGTTGATATTCCCCTCGCTGTCATTGATTGCCTGCAAAATATCCACGAGCAGCTGAAACAATTGATCCTGAGGTTCCTCTCCTGTTACTGCCTTGTCGATGAGTTCTACCACAGCAAAACCGTAAGTGAGTTTCTTGACGTCCTTCTTCAGCCCAAGCCATATGCTCTGAAATTCCGCTTTTGAAAAAATCTGCAGCCTCCGTGCAGGTGCATAATAGAAAAGGAGGGAGAGATAATTCATAGGCTCGATATAGCCACTCTGTAGTTGCTTGCTTTTCCTCACCCCTTTTGCGATAATAGACACCTTGCCGAAATCCCGGGTATAACACCTGGCTATTTTGCTTGTGTCTCCATAATAGAAGCTTCTCAGAATAACTGCTTCGGTTTTTTCAAGAGGCATTGAATTAATTAGGTGTTAGAGTGTTAATGTGTTAGCGTGTTCAAGTGGATCAAAGGGATTACCAGCAAGTCACCCCAGCACTTGAACACCTGAGCACCTGAACACTCGAACACTTCAGTACGCCTTTGCGAAGATGACTTCGTGTCTGGCAGGCTTGCCCGTGTAGACACATTTCCTGCCGTTTGGATTCTCGTCAAAGGGGATGCAACGAATAGTGGCTTTGGTATCTTCCTGAATCGCGGCTTCCGCTGCGGAATCGCCGTCCCACGGGCACCGTATAAACCCCCCGTCCGATTCAATAATCTTCTTGAATTCATCATACGAGTCTGTGACGTGAGTATTATCGTGCATAAAATTCTTTGCCTGATCATAGAGAGACGTCTGAATCTCGTCCAGAAGGCTGTCTGTCTCTTCCACCAGCTTCTCCTTAGAAACTTGAATTTTTTCTCCGGTATCCCGGCGTACAAGAATGGCCCTCCCATTTTTCATCTCGCGGGCTCCCGCTTCAAGCCGAAGGGGAACGCCCTTCCTTTCCCATTCGTTGAATTTGAAACCGGGCGTGACTTCCAGTCGGTCGTCAACCCGGATCCTTTTCCCTTCCGACTTCAGACCATTCATGGGTGCCTCAAGGTAATCAAGAACTTTCGCCATCTCTTCACCGGTTTTCCCGATGGGCACCACCACCACCTGATGAGGTGCCAGAGAGGGCACCAGTCGAAGTCCCTGATCATCTCCGTGAACCATGACGAGGGCACCGATGAGGCGTGTACTCACCCCCCAGCTCGTGGCGTAGACATACTCCAGCCTGTTATCTTTTGTCTGAAAGGTGACGTCAAACGCCCTGGCAAAATTCTGACCCAGGTTGTGCGTGGTGCCGGCCTGGAGAGCTCGCCTGTCCCCCATCATGGCCTCGATACAATAGGTGTGATCGGCTCCCGCGAATTTTTCCACTTCGGTTTTCTTCCCTGTAATAACAGGAATCCCGAGGACGTTCTCAGTCACGTCACGATAAATGTCCAGTATCAATCTCGCTTCTTTCTCCGCCTCCTCGTAGGTCGCATGGGCTGTATGTCCCTCCTGCCAGAGAAATTCGGTGGTCCGCAGAAAAAGCCGTGTGCGCATCTCCCATCGCACCGCGTTGACCCATTGATTTATGAGTATTGGAAGGTCCCTGTAGGATTGAATCCACTTCTTGTACATGGGCCAGATGACCGCCTCGGACGTGGGCCTGACAATAACCTCTTCTTCCAGGGCTGAGTCGGGATCTACCACCAAGCCGTCACCGTCTGGATCCTGCATGAGGCGGTGATGAGTCACCACGGCGCATTCCTTGGCAAACCCCTTCACATGTTCCGCTTCTCTGCTCAGAAATGACTTCGGTATGAAAAGAGGGAAATAGGCATTTTCGTGGCCCGTCTCTTTGAAACGCTTGTCGAAGCTCTCTTTCACAGCCTCCCAGATGGCGTATCCGTAGGGACGGATAACCATGGTCCCTTTCACCGGACCGTAGTCCGCCAATTCTCCTTTGGTGACCACATCCGTGTACCACCTGGCGAAGTCTTCACTTTTTGGCGTTATGGGTCCTGGCATAGTCTTTCAGACAATTCCTCTCGCGAATTTAGGTGGAGGGTGTTGGCCTTTCAATGAAAAACCACCAAGCCGTTGGTGCCTCGATTCAGGCCGTGACGGGATTGGGCTTTTCCGGATCGATCCCGAAAACCTTGATCGCTTTCTGAACAGCGGTTAATTCCATAACTCCTCGCTTTGCCAGTTGATAAAGTATGGTCACCGCTATGCTTTCTGCATCCACTTCAAAATGTCGTCTCAGAACAGGCCGTGTATCACTCCTTCCGAAGCCATCTGTCCCAAGAGAATAGAGTCCTCCGGGCACCCATCGACACACCTGGTCTGGGACAAGTCTCATATAATCAGAGACGGCAACAAAGGGTCCTTTTTCCTTTTCCAACTGCCGTGCGATAAAGGGTTTTTTGGAGTTTTTCGTGGGGTGCAACATATTCCATCGTTCAGTCTCCATTGCCTCTTGCCTCAGATTCTTGTAGCTGGTTACGCTCCAAACATCTGCGGATACATCGTAGTCCTCACCGAGAATCTCCTGAGCCCGGAGGCCCTCGCGAAGCAAGGCTCCGCTGCCCAGAATATGGGCCTTGTGCGTCTTCCCCTTCGGTCCCCGCTTGAACTTGTACAGACCATTCAAGATTCCTTCTTCGATGCCTTCCCTCATGGGTGGCATTGGGTAGTTTTCATTTCCAAATGTGATATAGTAGAAAACATCTTCCCGGTCTGAATACATTCGCTTCAGCCCATCCTGGACGATCACGGCAATCTCATAGGCAAAAGCTGGATCGTATGTCACCAAATTGGGTACAGTAGAGGCGAGAACGTGACTGTGTCCGTCCTGGTGTTGCAGCCCTTCGCCGTTCAGGGTGGTGGTTCGTCCTGATGTGGCTCCCAGTAAAAAGCCTTTCCCCCGCATATCACCGAATGCCCAGATAAGATCGCCAACGCGTTGAAATCCGAACATGGAGTAGAAGATGAAAAACGGGATCATGTCCACACCCTGAGTGGCGTATGCGGTTCCCGCCGCCGTGAAACTCCCCATGGAACCCGCTTCAGTAATTCCCTCTTCCAGGATCTGGCCGTCCTTTGCCTCCCGATAGTAGAGAAGCATGTCGGCATCCACGGGCTCGTAGACCTGACCTGAATGGGAATAAATCCCCACCTGCCGAAACAGAGATTCCATGCCGAATGTGCGTGCTTCGTCGGGCACGATGGGAACAATCCTCGGCCCGATCCGGTCATCCTTCAACATCAATGAGAGCATCCGCACAAAGGCCATGGTGGTGGAGACGGGCCGTTCACTGCCCTTGGCAAATTCCCGAAACAGGGTGCTGTCCGGGATATCCACCCCGTTCACCTGGATTCTGCGCTGGGGAACAAATCCCCCCAGGGCCTGCCGTCGCTCCATCAGATACTGAATCTCCTCGCTATTCTCGGGCGGCCGATAGAAAGGTGTTTCTTGAATTTCATCATCGGTGATGGGGATATCGAACCGGTCTCTGAAGTTCCTTAATTCTTCCTCATTCAGTCTTTTCTGCTGGTGAGTGATATTCTTCCCCTCCCCAGCTTCTCCCAGACCGTACCCCTTGATGGTTTTGGCCAGTATGACAGTGGGCATGTCCCCCGTTTCCACGGCCTTCCGGTAGGCGGCATAGACTTTCTCAGGATCGTGTCCCCCCCGGCGCAAGCGTCGCAGCTTGTCGTCGGAGAGATCTTCCACCGCCTTCAACAGTTCCGGATGTTTTCCGAAGAAATCCCGCCGGATGTAGTCACCCGATTCCACAACGTATTTCTGGTACTGCCCGTCCACCACCTCATTCATCCTCTGCACCAACAACCCTGCGGGATCTTTTTCCAGCAGAGGATCCCAGTCGTCCCCCCAGATCACCTTAATGACATTCCAGCCTGCACCACGGAAAACCGTCTCCAGCTCCTGAATGATTTTCCCGTTCCCGCGCACGGGACCGTCCAGCCGCTGCAAGTTACAGTTAATCACGAAAATAAGATTTCCGAGTTCCTCCCGTGAAGCGAGGGTGACTGCCCCCAGGGCTTCCGGTTCGTCCAGTTCACCGTCTCCAAGAAACGCCCATACTATCTGATTCGATGTATCTTTGATGTCCCTGTCCCGCAAATACTTATTGAACCGGGCCTGGTATATCGCCGTGATGGGCGATAAACCCATGGAGACTGTGGGGAATTCCCAGAAGTCAGGCATTAGCCATGGGTGTGGATAGGACGAAAGTCCCCTCCCGCTCTGTAACTCCCTTCTGAAATTTTCCATCTGTGAGCGGGTAATTCGTCCCTCAAGAAACGCCTGTGCATAAATGCCCGGCGACGCGTGCCCTTGAAAAAAGATCTGATCCCCACCGGAATCGTCTCCCTTTGCCCGGAAAAAATGATGAAATCCCACCTGATATAATGTCGCCGCCGATTGAAACGTGGAAATGTGGCCGCCGATCCCCTCGGACTCCCTGTTCGCCCGCACAACCATGGCGGTGGCATTCCAGCGGATAATGCTCTTTATGCGACGTTCAAGCTTGCGATTACCCGGATAAGGCGGCTGTTCCGAAACGGGGATGGTATTGACGTAAGGGGTATTCGCGTTGAAGGGAAGGCGAATTCCCAGTTCGTGCGCCCGTTCCATGAGCTTATTCAGAATGAATTGTCCCCTCCCAGTCCCCTCATGAAGAATAACTTCGTTCAGGGACTGTATCCATTCCCCCGTCTCCTCAGTATCGAAGTCTGTCTGAAACTCATGGGTCATCACGGTGTTATGGTTCATTACACCCCCTATCGTATTACTACGGATTCTTACGCCCGGTAAGACCTGGGGCGATTTCCCATTCCCCGTACGGTCCTCCGAAGGCTCCCATATCGTTTCTATATGAAACGTCATTAATATTTGCGCATCATTGAGGATTATGTTATATTCGGAACAAACCAATTGTATAAGGAGGTTTGTTCCCATGAAGCGAATAACCATACCGGATAGAGAAACTTATGTTGC
>JAZGBI010000027.1 GCA_036476315.1 Candidatus Neomarinimicrobiota bacterium
ACTTTCATCTTCAGTTCCTTGCGATGAACAGGTCGCTACGACGGACAAGCTGAATCCCGCAAGGGCGGGATAAGGCCACTAGTGGTGCCGATGAATCGGCACCAAAGGGGGAGTTCAATTTCTTTGATAACCGTTGTCTCTGACGGTGTTTCTCTTCCCGCGAGGACGAATGAGATTTGTCGCGCATTTTGGCCAGCATGGTAAGACAACAGATTTCTACACGCTTCGAACCTAATCCAGAGAATAACTCACGTACGCAAAAAACTTGCTGTCAGGCGACCAGGAGGGCACATTGATGGTACCCTGTCCCCCGAGGAGTTCTACAACCCCTTCAATCTCGGCTTCTTTAAGGTTTTCCCCTGATAAAGACATCATTCTTAAAACAACATTCCGATTCGCGGGATGACCTTCCGTTCCCTCATCATAGGAAAGAAAAACCAGCCATTTACCGTCAGGGGAAGGGTGAGGAAACCAGTCCTCGTAGGCGTCTGAAGTAATCTGCTCAGCTCTGGCCTCAGGGTTTACTCCCGATACCGGCATCCGCCAGATGTCCAGGCTACCCCCTCTATCCGAGTGGAAATATATCCATTTCCCATCAGAGGAGAAGTCAGGCCCATCATCAAACGCCTCGTGAACCGTCAGGCGCCGTTCTTGACCCCCTTCAACAGTAATGGAATAGATATCGTAGTTGCCATTCCGTTCACCACAGTATACCAGAGTCTTATCGTCACGAGACCAGCCGTGGAAATAGCTGGATTCCTTTTCGGTCACCTGGCGGGGCTCACCCCCTTCCGCAGGCAAGATGAAGATCTGTCCCGCTGAAATCACATATTGGGACCCATCGGATGATATGCCATGATCATTGTTTATCCCATTCACGTCGCCCGTATTCACCAGCTCCGGAGCACCACCGGAAATCGGAAGTCGATAGAGTCTACCTTGAGAGTTTACCAGGAGGTAACTGCCATCAGGGGACCAATTGGGCGCTTCGAAGAGCTCATTGCTGGTATATATGACATTTCTGGTCCCATCATATACGTCAAAAATGGTTATATCGCTCCGCACACTCCTGTCCTGCCCATAGCCTTCAGCGACCATCAGAATTGTAAATCCCAGAGCGAAACAGTGTACAAATCCTCGAATCATGGAAATGATGTCCTCCCCGCTATGCAGGGCACAACGTTCAGTCCTCCTGTGAATGTTGCGACCCATCTGATTATGAACTTTCGAACTCCGGATCGTGGGGGAAGTATTCATCGATGGGAGTTTTGGCCAGTTCTATGAGAAAGGTGCTAACCCGGTCACAAACAAGGTCGAGATACCTTCGACCTTTCTCTGATGTAGCCAGCAACGGATCGGAGGTAGCACATTGATCATTTATTCTTGAGAAATTTCGACTTGTTCTGACCCACCCTTTTCTTAACGCCTCAAAACGAAACGGGCGGGTCTTACCGTCAGCCGCTTTATCCAGTTCCACCAGCTCAGGGTATAGTTCCAGCGCCACTGATGTTTCGAATTCTCCTGCATGGTCATCAGGTTTTTCAAAAATCTCATCATACTTGTCCATCCCTACCGTGTACCAATTGCAGAGAAAGAAATGAACCTCCAGATCACACTGAATCTGCCGAACAAGTGGTGTGAAGTCATTTCCCCCGTGCCCGTTGATAAGAAGAATCTTTCTTATTTCGTGATGAACCAGTGATTCGGCAATCTCACTTATCATCTTGTCCAGAGTGGCCTGAGAGACATGAATGGTTAACGGATAGTCCATTAGATTGCAGTCCACACCGTATGGTATGGGGGGAAGGCAAATAACTGACTTTGTCTTTTCCCACGAAATCCTACTGACTTCTTTCACGACATAACTGGTGTGCAAGAAGTCCTGTCCTTCTGGAAGGTGAAAATTATGGGGCTCAATCGCGCAGGCACCCAGCACAGCCACCTCAGGCTTACCCTTCGCAAATCTGGATAAATTTGTCTGTGTCAAATCCCATTCATGAATCATTTCGGTCCTCCCGAAGGTGTGCCAGAAAGCTTTGATAGATACGCCTGAGCCATCGGATTATCTGGGTCATACTTGAGGGCATTCTGCCAAGCCTGCTGGGCCATTTCTTTTTCATTCGACAAAGCACAAATAATTCCCAGGTTAATCCAGATATCCACAAGAGTGGAATCTTGCTCCAGTACTATTTTGTATTGATTCAGACCCTCGGTTGTGTCACCGCGCATCAAATACAGATTGGCGACATTGTTCCGTATTTCTGGGTTCAGAGGATCCAGATAGAGAGCCACCTTATAAGCGTGCATGGCATCATTGTAACGACCCACTCTCCTGAGGGCAAAGGCGAGGGCTGCGTGTGACAGAGGATCGTTAGGGAGTGAATGTACGGTATTCTCAAGATGATCGATCTTAGCTTGTGTTGCTCGTACTTGTTCAGCTTCCTCCAAGTACTCAATGGCTTCTTCTTCCCTGCTTAATTGTATCAGGGCTTGAGCAAGATTGTAATGGGAACCGTGATGCCACGGCCATTTCTCCGTAACATAACGCAAGTGATCGACTGCCTCCTCGCTTTGTCCGGTACGAAGCAATAGGGAGGCGTACATGTATCGATACTCCAAGTTCTCTGAATCAAGGTCGAAGGCCTTCTCAGCATGTTGTACAGCCTTTTCAAAGTCACCCTCATCTTCTTCCAGAAATGCAAGACTCAAGTAGGCGGGCGCATATTCGTCATCCAGCTGTAATGCTTGTTGAAAAGCAAGCCTTGCACTGTCTACCTTGCCGAGTTCCACATAGGCGCGCCCCATACCTCTGAGCGGGATTTGTGCCGGGCGGGCATGCAGTTCATTGCGGTAATATTCTATCGCCTGCCGGTACTTCTGTTGGCGAAAGGCATTGTTTCCAAGATTATTCCACACTCCTCTGTAGTCAGGCCGCAGCTTCAGCGCTGTCCGGTATGACGTGTCCGCTTTGCCAAAACGCCCCAATTCTGAGTAGATGCGCCCGCGAAAAAAATGAGCATCTGCTCCATTAATCGCATATTCTTCTGCACTGTCTGCAAGTGCCAGTGCAAGGTGGAATCTATGGTGACGCAATTCTTCCATTCCTTCAAGCAAAAACTTGGCGCTCCCGGGATCCGACGCTAGATGGTCTTCATTTCGATTTGAATGACAGCCTGTCAGGATTAGTATGGTAAAAAACAGTGGCAACTGTAAGGATAGCAGTCCATAATATCTTCCTCGATTGGATCGATTCAACCAACTCATGACATCTATTCAGTATCTGGATTTAAGTTCATAAAAAAGAGATATTTTTGAAGTATTCAGAAATTGTGCAAATCTATCGCGGCAAGTGTCTACCAGTAGAAACCTCATGAAGATTAAGCATGAATTATTCACCACGAAGAACATGAAGGAACACAAAGGTAAAAGAAATAGGTACATAGGAGAAACATATTGCCAGGTAAATGTTTCAACACTGAAAGGCTGGAAGCCTGATCCAAACCTAAATAAAACCATTAGTATAACTTCGCGTTTCTTAGCGGCTGATGAATAGATCAATCAAGTTAGCATTCATTGAGAGGTGATGGTACTCCCAACCGACATTGGATTCCTAACGAGTGAGCCCGATCCTTCCACAAGCTGCACCTCCTGATCCGCCGACACTTCACTGAAGTGCTCCACCAGTCCGGAGGGCCAGTATACCAGAAGGGAATCGACAAAGGTTGCCTCACCAAGGCCAAAGGTTGCTGTTTTCTCCGAGCTCGAGAGAAAACTCGATCCAGTCCGGATCCGCCGTTCCATTCGCTGATCGTTCACCCAAGCTACCAATCGTGAACTGATACCATCGCGGTTGCTTTTGCTGCCTTCCAAACGAACCCTGAGAAAACGATTTCCCGCAGAATTGTTTCGCCAGAGATGCACGGGACCCCCATTCTCAGTTACCATAATATCAAGTTTACCGTTACGGTCAAAATCGGCATAAGCTGCGCCACGACCAACAACGGGTTCAATAAAACCCTCACCGCTCGTACTCGCCACGTCCTCAAAGGTACCATCTCCCTTATTGAGAAAAAGATAGGGTGGCTGTGAATATGAAATACCGTCTTGAGTTAGCTCTATATCGGGCTGTACGTGTCCATTAGCCGTAAAAAGATCGAGATCTCCGTCAAGGTCAACGTCAAAAAGGAAAATACCAAACGTAAGTCTCATTAGACTCGGGCGGCCAATTCTTGATATTGCTGACCGCTCTTCAAACAGTCCCCCTGCTCCATATCTGAAGACCCCAATCATTTCCTTTGAAAAATGACCTACGAAAATGGTTTCTTCACCGCTCTTGTCCACAACACCGGCATCAATACCCATGCCAGCTCTAGCCCTACCGTGTTCATCATAAGCGACCCCAAATAATGCCCCTTTTTCTGTGAACGTACCGTCACCATTGTTCACATACAACAGATCACGCTGCGTATCATTTGCCACCACCAGGTCCACCCAACCATCCCTGTTGAAGTCAAATTCGGTTACACCAAGCGTTTTCCCAGGGGCCGGTAAGAATCCAGCTGTCTCTGTCTCATCCATGAACGTACCATCCCCATTGCTTCGATAATAGCGACCCGGAACACCGATGTAAAGTTCCGGCGTACAATAATCCTTGTTCACACCATCGAGTGTACACAGAAGGTCATTTTCCGGTGACCATTCCACATAATTGCCCACGTAAAGATCCACCCAGCCGTCCCGATCAGCGTCGAAAAAGATAGCGGAGGTACCCCATGAAGGTTCGCCAGAGCTTCCCGAAATCTCGCCCACCTCAAAAAATACGCCCTTCTCGTTACGAAACAACATGTTCCGGCTGAGCGTGGTAAAATAGAAATCCTGATCTCCGTCATTGTCGTAATCGGCCACGGTTACACCAAAACCATAAGCGGAAATACCGCCCAACCCAGCCTCTTCAGTTTTTAGTGTGAAAGTACCGTCTCCATTATTATGGTAGAGCCATAATGCCGGAACATGTTTAGTCTCATGGGAGGGCCATTCTCCCCCTCCTACAAGAAGGATGTCTGGCCAGTTGTCATTATCGTAATCGATAAAACCACCTCCCGAACCCATTGATTCAGGAAACAATTTTCCCCCGAATGCACCCGTTTCGTGCCGAAAATCGCCTAGTCCGGCTTCTCTCGTTACATCAATAAAAGTGAGTTTGTCTCGTTTCACTTGTGCAGGTTCTGATTCCGTGCACGAAAACCAGAGACCTGATGCCACAATGAACCACACGTGAACCAGACGGATCCACCTGTCCCGAAATACTGCTACTTGGAATTTTGGCGTCACAATCTGATTAGCCCGGATAATCCCACTGCAAAACCACAGAGGTCACAGTGAGATCTAATAAACATAGGTTTACAAAAGAATAATATTGAACAAAGTACTTCAGGACACAAGTTGGAAATAGGCCATTCCAAAGTTCTAAATATCACATTGAGATACTCTTTGTTATCTGTGGCTGATGAATAAATCAAGTTAGTGTTATGACACATCATAAATTGAGACTACTCAAATCACCCGGTTCACACCGAGAAATCCACGGTGTTATCGAGTCAATCTGAAAGGGTTTCCAGATAAGCCTTCGCCGTTGAATCACCCGGATTGAACTTGAGCACGTTCTCCCAGGACTGCTCTGCCGCCTCCGTCTTCCCCATGCTGGCATAAACCATCCCAAGATTAAGCCATGCGTCGGCTACGGTTGGGTCTTGGTGCAAAACCCGGCGATACCCGGCTATAGCCCATGCCGTGTCCCCGTGCATCAGGTACAGGTTGGCGAGATTGTTCTGCAGGGCTATGTTCCGGGGAGCCAGAGACATGGCAATGTGATGAGCTTCAATCGCCTCATCGATTCGACCGGCACGACGGAGGGCATCCCCATAGTTGACCCATAACATCAGTTGATCGGGGTTCATTTCCGCCAAGGATCGCCAATTCTCGATCTCCTGTACAGACTCCTTGAGGCTATCCGCCAAATCGAGGAAGTACTGTCCCTCCTTTCTTCGGTCAAGCCGCATCAAAGCTTGCCCCAAATTATAGTGAGCCCAATAGTGCCACGCACGATTGCGCACTACCTGTTGGAGATGATCCTCGGCTTCTTCCAGTTGGCCCTCCAGCAACAAAAGGGAGCCCAACATGTAACGGTAATTCAAATTGTCCGGGTCCAGACCCAATCCCCGGCGCGAATACTCCAAGGCCAACTCAAGCTCACCTTCATCCTTGTACACTTCACTGAGTCTGAAGTAAGCCGTTGCATAGGAACTGTCTGCAGCTATGGCCTGCAGATAGGCCTGTTTAGCGCTATCCACCACCCCCAGTTCTGCATAAGCGCGCCCCATCTGGAGGAGAATAGCGGGTGATGAGTAGGCCTCTTGTTCCTTTCGATACCATTTCAGGGCATCGCGCGGGCGTCCCTGGCGAAGCGCTGTGCTTCCCAAGTTAAGCTTGACTCCATGGTAGTCCGGGTCCAGTTCCAGAACCTTCTCATACGAGAACCGAGCCTTATCGAAGAGTCTCATTTTCGTATAGATAAGTCCCCGCAAGAAAGGCGTGTCTGCGAGTTCGGGTGCATAATGTTCCGCGCTGTCAGTCAACGCCAGGGCAACGCCGAAGGCACCCTGATGGAAGGCGTCCTGGGCCTCGACCAGCATGAGGTTCACCTTTGAATCAACAGCCTGTCTTTCAAGGTCAGCTTGTGAAAGTTTCTCTCCATCCGATCCGGACTTACATCCCGCTGCAATGAGGACAACGGAAAGTAAAGCTAAAAGCAGGTAGGCCAGATGCCTGATTGCCTTTTTCATTCCGATAAACTTACGATGGTAGGGGGTCACTTACAATACGACTGGGTACGGTGGGAAGCACATAAAATCTTCTGGTGATTACCCAATCTAGATACTACCTCTGCAACTTGTGCCAGTTGCACTCTCCTACCCCCAGATTCTTCTCATGTGTCAATCTGGAGCTTGTTTCTCTCCGTACTTTTCTCAGGCAGAAAAGTACCAAAAGGCCTCTGGTCCATCTACACTTTCATCTTCAGTTCCTTGCGATGAACAGGTCGCTACGACGGACAAGCTGAATCCCGCAAGGGCGGGATAAGGCCACTCATGGTGCCGATTAATCAGCACCAAAAAGGAGACGTTGGTTCCCCTTTTGCCGCATCTGAAATATTTAGCCCAGGGTTGTTTTCCGAAAAAATCCTGTTTGGAGAGTTCATAACTGTCCGAAGGTCCTTCAAACGGTGTTCACCATCCAGGTTTCTTATCCGGCCTGATTCCTTCGGGCGAATTAGAACCGGAGGCGGTTTCCGTCAAGAAATCTCAAGATCCTGCGGAGAATCCTTGTCCGTCGTAATGAAATGTAGACGGGCCTTGATTTTTTTGGTGCTTTTTGTATCAAGTCGAAGATCCCGACCCTTCGGGGACAAAAAGAACAAAAACCCTTACAGAGTAACAATTCTCCACGGGATCTTGAGATTTTCGTCACCCAATCAAATCGGGAAAAAGGACAGGGGAAAATACTGCCTGTTCACTGGAGAGATTGAAACCCATCAACAAACCGGCGATAGTCATACCACAAATTCCTACTTGCTTCTGCTACGGCCCCTCCTGGAACTTTGCCAGCCAGGCCGTGGCTTGGACGTTATCCGGCTGATACCGAAGTGCATTCTGCCAGGCTTGTCGGGCTTCCTCCAGCCTTCCCGACAGTGCATAGACCGCCCCCAGACTTACCCATATCTCTCCGAGGGAAGGATCCTGCCAGAGTATCGCACGATAGCGTTTGATCGCTCCGGTCGTGTCGCTGAGGCTCAAGCTCAGGTTGGCCACATTGCGCTGAATGGTGACGCTTTTGGGCGACAAATAGAGAGCCACGTCATAAGCATCCATCGCCTCTTGATGGCGCCCTGCGCGGCGCAGCAGGCGCGCCAGTTTAATCCAGCGTCGCGGTACATCGGGATTTACTCGGGCCGTGAATTCCGCCTCGTCAATGAGGTCAGCCAACGTCTGTATGCTGTCGATCCCAGCCAGGTAGTCTCGTCCTTCCTCCATACGTCCAAGGCGGATCAATGCCTGCCCCATGTTATAGTGCGCCCCAGGATGCCATGGCCGCTGCTCGATGGCCGTTTTCAGGTAGCCGATAGCTTCTTGCTCCTGTCCGGTCTGGGCCAAAAGAAGACCGAGAAAATAGTGATGATGTACAGTCTCCGGATCCAGCTTCAGGGCCTTGCGCGAATAGGCGATTGCCGTTTGATAATCACCGTTGTCTTTATGCAGCGCGCTGAGGTCACTGTAGGCCTCCGCATATGAACCATCTATAGCGATGGCTTGCAGATAGGCTTGCTCAGCGCTGTCAACCTTCCCCAGTTCGATATACGCGCGTCCTAGCTGGAGTAGAGTCGTCCGTTGCCGCTCGAGGTCAATCTCCCCGTGGCTCGCCTGCGCCTTTTCCCGCGCTAATTGTTGTTCTTTCCGGTACATGGACACGGCTTCCCCGTATTTGTAACGGCGGAAGGCATTGTTCCCGAGCTTAAACCAGGCGGCGCGATAATTGGGGTCCAGCGCAACTACCCTTTCGTAGGCGGCTTTGGCCCGATTCAGTTGAGTGACTTTTGCAAATATGAGACCCTGCAAGTAAGGGATATCGGCGAGTTCCGGCGCGTCAACCGCTGCGCTGTCTGTCAACTTCAGGGCAGTATTGAAGTCGCCCTGATGAAAAGAATCTTCTGCCTTGATCAAGAGATGCGACACCTCTGGAGTCAAAGCCTTTCTCCGCAAATATGTCTTTGAACTTACTTCGTCATCCGACTTAGGGCTGCATCCCGTATTCACAAGCAGAACAGTCATTATGAAAATACGAATAGGGAGACCTCTGGTGATTCCAAGCTGAATTATCCACAGGATCTTTGTGATTCGCCGCAAAGATTTTGAAATGTGGGCGAAACTGGGGTTAGGCGACTTCGAAGCCCACTAGGACTTGAGTTTCATCTTGTCCGGGTCCCATTCATAAATGCGATTGTCCAGATAGCTCATGTTACAGATCACGGCCGGCGCTGCCGCCCGGTACCCAAAAGAGGCATCTTCCTCAACGGGATCACCGTTGCGTATCGAATTGAAAAAATTCGCAAAGTGATCATAACGGTCATCGTAACCCTCAGGTGCCTTGTATTCACGTCTTTCTCCCATATCGAGTCTTTCAGGCGTAGGATACTTTTCCCTGTATTCCCTGGCAAATTTCTCTTGTGTAGCCTCAGAGAAAGTGCGCACTGAGTTGTAACCATCAATGACCTCTTCTTCTGATGGTCTTCGCCGGGGGTTACGGGAAACGGAAACACCCTCCCAGTCGATCGTCATAACGCCATCGCTTCCGACGAATCGAAAGTGGGAACCACCGCCACTTCCATCGGCAAAGTTCGTTTGAAGAGACAGGGTAAATGCTGGGTGGTTGTCAGTTTCAGGATACTCAAGAAGCCCCAACATCACATCCGGAACGTCCCGACCGTCAATCCAGAAGCGAAGGCCCCCTTTAGTCACAATCTGATTCGGTCCTTTGGACGTCAGAACGTGATGGATCCCTGAGAACAGGTGGACATACAAATCTCCAGCAACGCCAGTACCGTAATCCCAGTAATTCCGCCACCGAAAGAATCTCATGGCATCGAACTGTCTTTTGGGTGCATCACCAAGGAACCTGTCCCAATCGATAGTCTCCGGAGAGGCGTCTGGAGGTATTGAATATTGCCAGGCTCCAATAGAAGAATTTCGGTTGTATACCGCTTCGATCATATTGAGTTTACCGATGGCACCCGACTCATACAGTTCCTTGGCTTTGTCATATATGATAGAGCTTACGTATTGACTGCCAACTTGAAAGATACGCTTCGTTTGCCCGCTTACCTTGATAACCCGAGGTCCATCCTCAAGATGTTGAATCATAGGCTTCTCACAGTAAACATGCTTACCGGCCTTCATTGCAGCAATAGAGAGCTTCGCGTGCCAGTGGTCCGGGGTGGAGAGAATGACCACGTCAATATCAGGCCGGGCAAGTATCTCCTCGTAATCTCGGGTGGTAATCACATCATCGCCGAAAACTTCCTTCGTGTGAACAAGCCTCCCGTCATAAAGATCGGCAGCAGCCACAAACTCAACCCCGGGTACAAGAAGTGCGGTCTTGGTGTCGACAAAACCGATAATCCCCATACCAATTGTCGCAATGCGAATGCGATCGTTCGGTGAGACAGGCGTCGTCTTCCTTGGAGAAATCCCAAACACCTTGGAATTCAGTACTGCAGGAACTGCGCCGATACCTATGGCAGACATCGCGGCAAATTTCCTCAAAAAAGACCGGCGTGAATAGCGCTTATTCCTTCTCATAATGTCTCCTTTTTGTCCAGGTCTGAATTAAGAGCGAAATCTCCAGAACATGGGGTTTACTCCGTAGTTTTTTCCAGCTCGTCTCTTACTCGTTCCAGGAGGCGTTTTGTTGCCCTGATTCCTTCCATTTCACTCATTTCTTTTCCCTCGTACTCTATACCCACATATCCGTGGTAGCCCGAATCAATTACGATTTTCATCATTCGAAAATAGTCGGTGCTAGTCTCGTTACCATTCTCGTCAAAGGCATTACTTTTTGCACTAACCGCTTTTGCGTAGGGTAATAGCTCGCTCACCCCTTCATACCGATCGTACCACTCATCATCCTTTATGCGAAAGTTTCCAAAGTCCGGCAGGGTCCCGCAACGGGGATGGTCAACCATTTCCATGACACCAGTCAACCACTTTCCATTACTGGACAACCCGCCATGGTTTTCGACTATCACGTTTATGTCATGCTGATCCCCGAACTCAGTCAAACGTCGCAATCCGTTAGCAGACAGCTTCATTTGTTCATCGTAACTTCCTTCACTTCTGGCGTTTACGCGGATGGAATGGCACCCAAGAAATACTGCCGCCTCCACCCACTTATGGTGATTCTCTACCGCTTTCCCGCGCGCTTGTTCATCTGGATCTCCGAGGTAACCTTCCCCATCACACATGATCAGAAGGCTTTCGACTCCCTCTCCGGATGCCCTCTCCCTCATTTCTTTTAAGAATACTTCGTCTTGTGCTTTGTCCATGAAAAACTGGTTCACATATTCAACTGCCTTAATGCCGAAGTCGTTCTTTGCTGTTCGGGCGAAATCAAGGTGTTCAAGCTTGCCACCGAAAATGGCCTTGTTGAGCGACCATTCAGCCAGAGAGATCTTGAAGGGTGGTTCCTTCGAAGAAGCGAAAACGTTTGTACCCGCCAAACGGGCAATACTCAACCCGCCTGCCAACTGTGCGGATTGCTTCAAGAAATCACGTCGATTAATCATAACTGAACTCCTTTTCTTAAGGTGTTGGTTCCATCCACAAAACTGTCATTTCTGATTCCCGGCACGATGACGACACACTTATCTGGCTCCAATCCAACTGTGCATTCTTACGTTACCCATCGCGACAGCCACCCGCCGTCGGTCGTCTGAGAGCAGTTGCCGTTCAAACGTGCCGGATCCTTCTTCAATTCCTATTTCCTGATTTGACTCAATATTGACGAAATTGTCCACCTGGCCGCTTGGCCATTGGACCCTCAAAGAATCAACGACCGATTTCTCTCCCAGTCCAAACGTAACGATTGTCTCAGACTGCGAAAGGTAACTGGATCCCGTACGAACCCGTCTTGTCATCACGCAATTCCCAGCGACTGCGACAACGAGTGATCCGATGCCGTCGCGATTACTCTTGCGGCCCACCAGCCGGACCCGGAGGAAATTACCTCTCGTCGCATCGTTACGCCAGAGATGTGCCGGACCACCATTCTCTGTTATGAGTATGTCCGGATCTCCATCACGATCATAGTCACCGTGGGCGGCTCCTCGTGCCACCATGAGATTACGAAACACTCCTCCTACCTTCTGGCCTACCTCTTCGAAAGTGCCATCGCCGTCATTTAGGAACAGCTGAGAAGATTGTCGATAGCTAATTGTATTTCTGTTTTGGCTTCTCATGTTTACGCCGCTCGGATAGACATGTCCATTGGCGGCAAAAAGATCGAGATCCCCGTCAAACTCTACGTCGAACAAAAAGAGCCCAAACGTCAGGGTATTCAGGCTCGGCAGTCCAATCTTGGAGAGTGCGGCGCGATCAATGAACCACCCGCCATCGGAATACTGATAAACGCCGATCATTTCGTTCGAAAAGTTGCCAATAAAGATAGAGGGGTGACCACTACTGTCGACAACACCAACATCAATACCCATGCCGGCACGAGCCTCCCCATGCTCGCTGTATGCCATGCCTCTGACCGTCCCATTCTCAGTAAATGTCCCATCACCGTTGTTCTCATAGAGAAGATCGCCTTCCCCGTCGTTGGAGACCACGAGGTCCGGCCACTTATCGTCGTTGAAATCGAACTCGGCCATGCCCAGTGACTTACCGGGAGCCGGTAAGAATCCCGCTTCTTCTGTCTGATCGGTGAAAGTACCGTCTCTATTGTTCCTATAGAATCGACTTGGAATACCCTCGTACATTTCAGGAGGGCAGTAGGCCTTGTTCTCGCCATCCATTGAACACCATTTGTCTTGTTCCGGAGACCAGATTGCGTAGTTACCTACATACAAATCGAGCCAGCCATCTCTGTCAGCGTCAAAGAAAATGCCGGAACTGCTCCACTCTGAGACACCGGACACGCCTGCTTCTTCACCAACGTTCTTAAATGCGCCACCCTCGTTTCTGAAAAGCATGTTCTTGTGCAGTGTTGTAAAGTAGAAATCCTGGTCACCGTCATTATCGTAATCGGCTGCAGCGATTCCGATACCGTAAGCCGTTACTTCAGTCAATCCTACTTCGTGAGTCTTTTGACTGAAGGTCCCGTCACCATTGTTCCTGAATAACCATAGTCCCTGCACCTGTCTGTCCGTTTCGTCTGACAGAATACCTC
>JAZGBI010000028.1 GCA_036476315.1 Candidatus Neomarinimicrobiota bacterium
AGACAGCCGGATGTTCCGGGCAACAAGTTCAAGCTCAAACTGAAAGTTGAACAGGGAGGGGAAAGCTCCGAGTCTGAACTCGTTGTGGAAATCAGGTGGCTTGGCTTGACGGCTCACGTATCGAATCTGGACGAAGCTGTTGAGCAGATTCGCTATATTGCATCGCGGGATGAAATCGCCAAAATTCAGAGAGCCAAGAAAAAAAAGAGAGAAGATCTGTTCCGGGAGTTCTGGGAGGAGAGAGATCCGTCTTCCCATACTGCCGAAAACGAGTTGATGGACGAGTATTACAAAAGGGTTCGGTACTCAAATGAGAAATTCGGCACATTCCGTGATGGTTGGAAAACAGCCATGGGTATGATCTTCATACTGTTCGGTCCCCCTGATGATATTGAGGTGAGTCATTTTTCACCTCCTGACGGCCGCTCATATCAGAGATGGCACTACTATACAGTAAATCGAGCATTTCTCTTCGTTGACTACAATGGATTTGGCGATTACGAACTGTTAGAGCCATACTATTCACCGTACGGTTCGGCACGTAGATAACCTTATGCAGAAGGTTGCCCTGATTCCGGGTGACGGGGTTGGCCCCGAAGTAATGACCCAGGCGACGAAGCTGTTAGAAGCGGTCAATAAAGCGTATTCACTCGACTTTGAAACCGTAACCTTTGACCTGAGTGCCGATCATTTTCTCGAGACGGGCATAGCACTTCCTGAGGGGGTGATTGCTACGCTTAGGGATGAGATGGATGCCGTTCTTCTGGGGCCTCTGGGTGACCCACGAATCGCGGACGACCGCCACGCCAGGGAAGTCCTCAGAGGGCTCACAAGTGAATTGGATCTCTCCGTGGGAATGCGTCGGGTACGGCTTCTCTCCGCAGATCTGTGTCCCTTGAGCGGGAAAACTGAGCAGGATATCGATCTCGTGCTTGTCTGGGAGGCCACAGGGGGGATCTACACGGAGGTGGGTGGAACTCTGGACAAAGGAAGCGAGCACGAAGTGGTCATTGAACAGGAAGTGACAACACGACTGAGAGTAGAGCGCGTTATCCGGTTTGCATTCGACTATGCTGCCAGGAACGATCTGTCCAGTGTAACCCTGGGTCGCAAATCCAAAAACTACCCACACGGCTATGACCTTTGGAATCGGACATTCCGGGAGGTAAAGGCTGATTTTCCCGGTGTTTCGGCGTCTCAATTGCGATTTGAAACTCTAATTCAGATGATGTTGGATGCTCCCGAGAACTTCGATGTCCTGGTCACCAACCACCTTTTCGGCTCGATCTTGTCAGCTTTGGGTACGGCCCTTCAGGGAGGACAGGGATTGGTGGCGTCTTCCATCCTTTCTCCAGGAAAGATGGGACTCTTCCGGCCACTTCATCCTTCATTAACCCGCTACGCCGGGAAAGATTATGCCAATCCCATAGCTGCTATGACCTGTGTACAAGCTCTGATGGAATTCGCAGGGAAGGCAGAAATTTCCCACGCAGTTGAATTATCTATTAAGAAGGCATTGAAAAGCGGCTGGGTGACCCGTGACCTCGGCGGGAGCATGGGAACGAGCGAAGTGGGAGACTATGTCTGTTCAGCCCTCATGGACAACGCATCTTGAACAAGCCCCTTTTTTCCTAACTTAGTCTATTCATCAGCCTCCCTGCCGGCCTGCTCCCGAAGGATGAGGGCTGGCAGGCCCGATCCCTACTGAAGGGCGAGCAGGCGGGCGGGGAAGTCATTTACCCCGTGAAATATTACTTTGTATTTCACGGGGCAGGGGCACAAAGCTCTAATTATGGATCGGTCAGTGACAGAAGATGACGGTGATCTTTGATAAAACAAATGTAGCTCTGAGAATTCTTAAAGATCTTATTATCAATAGCCTTTGTCTCCTTTTCCACAGGAACTCCTTTGACCCGTAGGGTCTCCTGTGGAGGAGGAGTCTTGGTGGCGAATCTCATCTCAAGATCCTTTGGAAGATCCTTTGGATCTCATCTCAAGATCCTTTGGAAGAACATGCGGATCTCAAGATCCTGTGGATAATCCAAGCTAAGAAGTCTCCATTCAGAATATGTAGGCACAATCTTTTTTGTGAAGACAGACGTGTGACGTAACTTGATCTTGGTTATGGCAGACTTTACCTCCCGAGAGAAGGAGTTGCTTCACCTCGTTTTCTCTCCCAAATCGGTGGAAATGCTGACAGAGGCGTTTCCCGAAACCGATTCGTCTGACTGGGAATCAATCTATGCAAAGATACTGGGCCGGGCCGAGGGCGGAAACGAGTTGATCCTGTACGTTGACGGCTCTTCAAATGCCCTGACGCGATCGGCCGGGATCGGGGGTGTCCTCCTTTCCTCAAGCAAGGATGACGATGAAAGGGAAGAGATCTTGACCTTTTCCGAAAACATTGGGGAAGCCACGAACAATGTGGCTGAATACTCAGCTCTCATCAGGGGATTGGAGTATGCAAGAGAGCTGAAAGGAAAGAAGATTTCCGTTTTCAGCGATAGTGAGTTGATGGTTAACCAGCTGAAACTTGAGTACAAAGTAAAGAGTGACCGACTCATGAAGCTCTATTCCGAAGCCATGGACCTCTTCGACCAGTTTGATTCTTGGAATATCGGTCACATCCCACGGAGTAAGAATCGCAAGGCGGATATTCTGAGCAATCAGGCGCTGAAAAAACCCGTCCGGGAGGTTTCCAGTCAGCCCCGGGAGGATCGACAGAAATGAAGGCGCTGGTGACAGCAGGAGGCCATGGAACTCGATTGAGGCCCATTACTCACACAAAAAACAAGCATTTGATCCCCATCGCCAACAAACCTATGCTCATGTACGCCCTGGAGTATATTCGCGATGCGGGAATTTCCCAGGTGGGTATCGTGGTAAACGAAGATGATAGAGAAATTGAGACACTATTTGGAACCGGAAAGGAGTTGGGAATTTCTATTACGTACATTCCGCAGGAGGCACCTCTTGGCCTGGCCCATGTGGTCAAGACCTCTGAACCGTTCATTGGCCGGGAAAAGTTTATTTTTTATCTGGGTGACAATATACTGGTAGGTGGCATCGGTAAATTCATCAAGGAATTTGAGTCCAACGGATCGAATTGTCATCTCGTGTTGAGCCGGGTTCCTGATCCCCAGAGATTTGGTGTTCCCGAAGTTGTTGATGGACGCATTGTCTCAATTGAGGAAAAGCCGAGAAGACCGAAAAGCAAATACGCGGTGACAGGAATCTATCTTTATGACTCGACCATTTTCGAAGCCGTAAAGAGCATCCAGCCCTCGGCCAGGGGTGAACTCGAAATCTCAGATGCCCATCAGTACCTCCTTGACAGGGGGCTTCATGTCACATATTCCGAAATAACCGGCTGGTGGAAAGATACGGGGAAAGCATCGGACCTGCTGGAAGCCAATCGTTTGGTTCTTGACAACCTGGCAGGTTCAATTGACGGGGAAGTGGACGAGAAATCTACGATTAGTGGAAGGGTCGTCCTGGGAAAAGGGAGCAGGCTAACTGGCAGTACCGTGCGCGGTCCAGCCATTATTGGAAAGAATACGGTTATTGAGAAAGCGTATATAGGTCCATACACCTCCATTGCGGATGGGTGTCGAATTGTGGGAAGCGAGGTGGAGTATTCCATCATCATGGACGATTCAACGATTGAACACGTTGCACTTCGCATCGAAGCTTCTCTTCTTGGGCATGAAGTTAAGATCGAGCGAGCCGATACTAAGCCAAAGAGTCACCGTTTCCTCATTGGGGATCAAAGTCGAGTTGAGTTGTCTTGATGATTGAATCTCTCGATTCGGCGAAGGGGCAACCTCAGAATGATGTCAAAAGAGTTGCATTCCACACACTGGGATGCAAGTTGAATTTTTCAGAGACATCAACCATTGCCCGCGATCTCCTGGACCGGGGATTCAGTAGAGTGGATTTTTCAGACGTAGCGGATCTCTACGTGATCAATACCTGTTCTGTCACACGTGAGGCTGACAGGAAATGTCGAAAGGCCATAAGACAAGCAGTGAGGCGATCTCCAGATGCGTTTGTCGCCGTCACGGGTTGTTATGCTCAACTGAAACCTGATGAAATAGCCCGAATGCCTGGTGTGGATCTAGTTTTGGGTGTTGAAGAAAAACTTGACTTGCCCGGTCACCTCAACTCTTTGCGGAAGAAGCCTACTGCCGAAATCTACGGGTGTGAGACAAGAGATATTGAATCTTTTCAGCCGGCCTCCTCGATGGGAGATCGGACCCGTAGTTTTCTTAAGGTCCAGGACGGATGTGACTACACTTGCAGTTATTGCACTATACCTCTGGCAAGGGGTCGTAGCCGAAGCGACTCCATTGAAAGTACTGTTCGTTCAGCCGGACGAATCGCCGAGAACGGCGTCAAGGAGATCGTCTTGAGTGGAGTGAATGTGGGAGACTTCGGCAGAAACAATGGAGATACATTTCTTGACCTCATTAAGGAGCTTGATACGATTGAAAACCTTGAAAGGATCAGAATCTCCTCCATTGAACCTAATCTTCTGTCAAATGTCATCATAGAATTTGTGGCAAATTCCCGCAGATTTGTTCCTCATTTTCACATTCCCCTTCAATCAGGATCGAATAAGATACTGGGACTGATGAGAAGGAGGTACACAAAAGAGCTGTATTCCCAGCGTGTCAAGATGATCAAAACGTTAATGCCCGGTTCCTGCATTGGTGCAGACGTGATGGTGGGCTTTCCAGGTGAAACCTGGAACGACTTTCTGAATTCCTTCCGGTTCCTCAAGAACTTGGATGTCTCCTATTTGCACGTATTTACTTACTCGGAACGAGACATGACGGATGCCATTGAACTCTCCGGATCGGTCCCTCAGAGAGAAAGGATCAGGAGAAGCAGAAGGCTCCGTCTGCTGTCCAAGGAAAAGAGGACGATCTTTTACAACCACCATGTGGGTCAAAGTGCGATTGTCCTTTTCGAGAGTTACCGCAACGGTATTCTTTCGGGATGGACGGATAATTATGTTCGCACTCATGTGCGTGGTCCCCGGTCCCTTCAGGGTTTCCTCGCTCAGGTGAGATTGATGTCAAATGAGGGTGAGTACGTGGAAGGTGAATTGTTGAATTGAGTCCGTCCCCCTTCGTGAGCATCGCCGGAAACATAGCAGTGGGTAAGACTACGCTGACTCAGATAGTTGCTGACAGACTGGGCTGGCGACCGTATTTCGAGTCCGTTGAGGATAATCCATATCTCCAGGACTTTTATTCAGACATGGAAAGATGGAGTTTCCACCTGCAGGTCTATTTTCTTTCCAAACGTTTTAGAACTCAGAGGGAAATGACCGAAGGAAACAGTCCCGCCATTCAGGATCGGTCCATCTATGAAGATGTGGAAATATTCGCAAGGAATTTGTATGAGTTGGGCCACATGACGGAAAGGGACTGGAACAACTATTCCGACCTTTTCTCAGAAATGACAGCACATTTGGTGAAGCCAACATTGATCGTCTATCTCAAAGCTTCCACAGACACACTCATAACCCGGCTTAAGAAAAGAGGCCGTGGATTTGAAAAAATGGTTTCGCCCGAGTATCTTCACCGCTTGAATATGGCTTATGGTCAATGGATTCGACAGGCCCGGGAACAGTTTTCGATCTTGACAGTTGAAACTGACGAATTCGATGTGTTCAATGATGAAAACCGGTTGGAAGACATTCTCTCAGCGGTTGAAAGCGGGTGCATGCTCGACTGAGAATCAGAAATCGGAAACGAAGAGCAACTGTTTGACTAAGAACGATATTATGTGTAGTTTTGTTGGCGTTATGGGATAATGGGATGAGGCTAGGCTTTCCCACCGCAGCATTCCTCCTGAGCCTGCCGTTTGCTCTCGAATGCAACGATTTCGAGACAACCGCTGCTTTCTCAAATGCATCCCTCAGTAAAGACGAGAAGGGGTCAATCTACCTCACCATCGACTCCGAAGAGGAAATTTCGGGTCTCCAGTTTCTCCTTCAGTATGACGAAAGTAGACTTATTCTCGGCAAACCCGAGATTTCACCCAACAATCAACACTTCACAATATATACAGGGGTCGATTCCAATATCCTTGAGGTTGTGGCTGTAAGTCTCGAGGGTAAGACTCTCGATCTGAGTGAACCGGTATTGATGATCCCTCTGGAGGCGGCCAAGGAGTTTGAAAGTGTAGAGCATTTGACGGTGAAGGAGTTTGAGGCCGCTTCTCCCTCTGGAACCAAAATCAATCTCAGGGTATCTGCCGGCAAGATTTATGTCGTACCTTCATTGCCCTCCAAGTTTCGACTCACCCAGAACTTCCCCAATCCTTTTAGTTCCGAGACGATCATCAGATTCGACTTACCGGAGGATGCCGTCATTTTGCTCGCTATTTACGACGTGTCGGGGGAGAAGGTAAAGGAGCTGAGGAGTGAAATCGTTCCCGCGGGATCTTACTCGGTATCGTGGGACGGAAAGGACACTGAGGGGAGGCCACTTTCATCAGGTGCGTATTTCTGCTCACTAAAAGTAGGGGTTAACTATCATAGCATAAAGATGGTCCTCCTGAGATGATCTGTCCGCTTGCACTTTCTTAAACACAGTTCACACCATCAAACCACCATATCTGACTCTCACAAGAGATAATCCATAGCGATGACTATAAGCATGAAAGCAGTTATCATCGGTGGTGGAGAAGTTGGCTTTCATCTCGCCAAGGGGCTGAGTGAAGAGAACTTTGACATTACGGTCATTGATATTAGTCAGGCCAAGGTCAGGCGTGCATCCGAGAATTTGGATGTTATCGCAGTTCTGGGAGACGGAGCCAGTCCTCAGGTTCTCAAGGAGGCGCGAGTCCAGGATGCGGATGTCGCCATTGCGGTGACACGGGTTGATGAAGTGAATCTTATCGCCTCCCAACTGGCCCATGAGCTGGGCGTCGCCAAGATTGTCGCCCGGTTACGAAACACCGAGTATAGCCACCGGAACACGATCATACATCCGGAAAGGTTCGGCATCGATAAGGTGATTCACCCCGAGATGGCAGCCACGAAGGAAATCTTACGTGTCGTCATGCAGACTGCTGCAACGAGTGTCGTGGAATTCGAAGGGGGAAGGCTTCAACTCATTGGTATCCGACTTGAAAACGGCTCCCCACTCATTGATATGGAACTCGAGGATTTCAGAGGCAGGAATCAGCAAGTCTCTTTCATTTCCGTCGCAGTTATGCGGGGGATGAAAACGATCATTCCGAGGGGTGATCTCCGATTCGAACCAAATGATATCTGCTATTTTCTTGTTAGAAAGGAGGAGGTGGCCACCCTCCTTGAAATGACAGGTAAGCCTGTCAGAGAAACCCGTAATGTCATGATTCTTGGCGCAAGCAAGATAGGGAGGGCTGTGGCGAGAGAGCTCCAGGACCAGATTCACGTGCGCTTGATTGAAGAAAACATGGAGAAGGCACAGCAGGTCGCGCCAGATCTGGAGAAGACACTGATGCTTCAGGGAGACGGGACAGACATTGAGCTCCTCAAGTCTGAAAATGTGGACGAAATGGACAGTTTTATTGCGGTTACCCAGAATCAACAAACCAATCTACTTTCGGCACTTCTCGCCAAACATCTGGGTGCCAGGCAATCCCTGGTTCATGTATCCACCGCTGAATATATTTCCGTGATGAAGCTAATCGGCCTGGACGCAGTGATAAGTAAGAACATGTCCACGGTAAACGCCATTCTGGAGTACCTCAGAAGTGATCAGAACGTGCTGTTTACCAGTTTCGAGGATATCGATATGGAAGCTCTTGAGTTCAGACCGACCCCTGGAAGTGAGGTAACCAAACACGTTTTGGGAGATGTCAAATTTCCGAACGACAGCGTTGTGGGTGCCGTTAACCATCACGGGCATATTTCCATCGCATCAGGTGACACCCAAATCACCCATGAAGATTCCGTTCTTGTATTCGCCCTTCCCGACGTAATTCCCAAGATGGAAAAACTGTTCTCTTAGCCAATTTATGCACGTTCGTAGTATCCTGAACGTCATAGCGGCCCTCGTATCTATTCTGGGCCTCACGATGTTGCCTGCCGCAGCCTGGTCCTTTTACTACGGAGATTCAGATGTGAGGGGCATCCTGCTCTCATCGGCGATCACGGTGATCATAGGGGCT
>JAZGBI010000029.1 GCA_036476315.1 Candidatus Neomarinimicrobiota bacterium
GATCATGACAGACGGATTGATCTTTCTGGCTTCCGAAATAATAATCTTACAGCTCTCCTTGTCGATAAGGTTGGCGAGATCAAACCGGAAACCGTCGATGTGGTATTCAGTCATCCAGTAATTCACACTCTCCAGAATCAGTTGGCGGACGGCGGCACTCTCCGTTCGGGTGTCATTCCCGCACGCACTCTTTGCTATATAGTCACCCTTTTCATCCAGCCGGAAGTAGAGGCCGCGATCCACATATTTAAAGGGGTGGTAATCGTAGTCCGACACATGGTTGTAGACCACATCCATGATCACAGCGATTCCTGATTCGTGAAAGGCTTTTACCATCTGTTTGAATTCTGAGACAGCCTTGCCGCTCATTCCGTTCCACGCTGCGGGTGCGTCGGTGCCATCCGAAGCATAATAACTTTCCGGGGCGAAGAAGAATGTTGTCATATATCCCCAGTGATTCCTTGCATAAGGGTTCCACGTGTTATGAACGGCTGTGTTGGGATCGAGATAGGGTACCTCTACGTTGGCAAAGTCCATGGCAGGGAGAAGCTCAACCGCGTTGTAGCCCATCTCCTTGATATGGACAATGCCACCACGTTGCATGGGATCGACAAGGCCAAGGTATGTGCCGGGATTCCCGGCCCTTGAAGAAAAATGAGCGGTCATATCCCGCACGTGAAGTTCACAAATCATGGCGTCCCTCGGGTCGAGCTTAATCCAGGTATCCTCCTGCCAATCAAACCTGTTCTCGACCACCAGGGATTTTGCCACGTGTCGGTACGTGTTTTGGGTTACGGCAGTCTTTGAATAAGGGTCCGCAATAATGACGTCAGGATCAAAAGAGTGACTCGTGGAGGAAGGACCGTCTAGACGGTATCCGTAGAGTGATCCGTATCCTGCGCCGTCCACTTCGACTGTCCATCTCCCAGGGTCATCTTGAATCATGGGGTATTCCGTCCCCGATTCTGCCTCAGCAGAGTCGAAAATAACGACATACACACGCGTCGCCCTCGGAGCGAACAACTTGAACAGTGTCTTCTTATCCTGAACGAAGGCACCGTACGATAACATTTGTCTTCCTGAGCTAACGTTCGGGAGAAGGATAATGAAGAGGGTGAGTTAGAAGCTCCGTGATAATATCCTTATCAGTTCCGTCCCGCTTCCGATTCAGCACCCCTCCAGAGTCTCTCTGGCCAACTGGTCGATGACAGCCCGAAAGCTGCCCGATTCAGCATAGGACTTCAGCTGTCTGTCTGCGCTCGTACCTTCCTTGAGAATCGTCCTCACGTACTCAACTTCTTCACGCGTTCCCAGGGAATCGACCACGTCATCCAGAAGTTCCAGTAACTCTTCCATCAATGTCCGGAATGGAACCTCTCGCTCTTTGCCGAAATCGATGAGTTTTCCGTCAGTGCCATCCCTGATAGCGCGCCATTTGTTCTCGGCGATCAGGGAACTTCGGTATGATCGCCAGGTCTGATTCTTCTGGCGATATTGAATCAGTTTGGCCACCAGGGCCTGTACAAGAGCTGCTATGGCAATTACCTCGTCCACTTTTGTGGTACAGTCACAGATCCTGAACTCAAGAGTGGGGAACTTGGCGTGGGGCCGTATGTCCCACCAGATCTTCGTGGGCTCATCGATACAGCCGCAGTTGATGAGCGTATTAACGTATTGTTCGTAATCGAGTGCTGAATTGAATGTCTCCGGTATGCCTGTGCGAGGTAAGTCTTCGAACACAATGGATCGATAAGACTTGAATCCGGTGTTGTGCCCCCGCCAGAATGGCGAGGAAGTGGAGAGAGTGAGAATATGTGGCAGAAAGTATCTAATCTGGTTCATGATATCTATCTGGAGATCTTTGTTTGGGATTCCCACATGAATGTGCATGCCGAAGATTAAGAGACGTTTTGCCACGTACTGCATGGAGTCGTATAATCCCTTGTACCGTTCCAAATCCGTGACGATCTGATCCTGCCAGTGTGAGAACGGATGCGTTCCAGCGGCAATTATTTGACGACCGGATTTCTGTGCGATATCCGCCAACATGCTGCGTAATCTCCGGATTTCACTCTTGGCTTCAGCGATATTCTTGCACACTTTGCTGCCGATCTCAACCTGGGATTGCAGAAGCTCTGGTTTTACCTGGTCACGGAAGAGAACAGCACCTTTCTCAAGGAATTCAGTGACGAACGAAACGAGTTCACCGGTCTCAGGATCGATGATCTGATACTCTTCTTCGATGCCTATGGTTAAGTCTTCCAGATCCATGGTGCAGTTTTTCTATCACGTTCAATTTACGAATCACCGGACGCGGGGCAAGGAAAAAAGCGGGGAGGAGGTGACGGGCAGTAACAGCTAGACAGGTACTGTGACACCCTACCAAGAAAGGAAAACGGCCTTAAAATAAGCTGGCGATAAAGGGTTGGCAGAGCCGTGGATTATCTCAAGATCCTTCGGAGGATGCATGACTATCTGACCCCGATGACAATCGGGGGAGTTTCATGCATCCCCAGTGCGATAGTCAACTCCAGTCAGCTCATTTTTCAGCCAAGTTTCTCCACAGGATCTAGAGATTTTGCAGTACTTTTTTTACGCTAAGAAAAGTACGAGACAAAACGATGTTCTAGATAATCCCGCGGCCAGAATGCGGAGGGAGTGTAAGGAACGGAAGTTCCTGGGGAAGCACTCAGATTGGACAATCGCCACAAGATCTTACACGATTCCTCATCTTCCCCTATCGTTTGGATCTGTGAAGCAAAATGCCTAAAATGACGAGGAGAGCCGTCTCTTCCACCGGGTGATCTGTTCAGAAGACAATTCAAGGAGAGGTGAACTGTGGACTTCATAACCATGGTGAATGTTATCCATATTCTTTCTGCCGTTCTCTGGGGAGGAGGTGCTTGTGTCGTGGCATGGTTCGTCACCCCGGCAGTTCAGGCGACGGGACCGGAAGGTCTGGCATTCATGAGAGGACTAACCCAGGGAACACGGTTTGTCTCTTTCATGACCTTAACATCCCTTCTTGCTGTTCTTTCGGGATTGTACATGTACTGGGAGTTTTCTGGTTACCTGGATATGGAG
>JAZGBI010000030.1 GCA_036476315.1 Candidatus Neomarinimicrobiota bacterium
ATATGCTGACGAAGATGAGGGTGGGGGCAAGCCTTTTCCAGACCCGGAAGTCGAGCATCATGGCCCCAATCATGACGGTGAGCCCGATGAGGGCTCTCATCACGTGCCGCTTCGGGTAATATGTGCCTGTTCCGAACCTTTCCATGGAAAGGTTCGTACTTGAGCTGAAAACCATAATCGTCCCAAAGATGACAAGCAGGAGTGCAATGATCAGCAGACTTCTGTCGTATTTCTGAGAGGATACCTGCAGTGGCATTACTTTCTGCTCCCGAGACGATTCACGGCGGTCTTGAATACCTCACCTCTTTCCTCGAAGTCGCTAAACATGTCAAAGCTGGCACACCCAGGCGAAAGAAGGACCACGTCCTCCTGTTCGGC
This sequence comes from Candidatus Neomarinimicrobiota bacterium, assembly GCA_036476315.1. NCBI lineage: Bacteria > Pseudomonadati > Fidelibacterota > Fidelibacterota bacterium. Next base: position 379 of record JAZGBI010000030.1, read on the forward strand.
ATTTTCGTGTGCCAGCGAGACGGCCGTATCGACGGTGGGAACTTTGTTGCAGGGTACAACGTGGGAGAGAGTCTCTTTTATTCGATCGGCCGCCTCTCCTAGCACCAGGACCTGCTTCACGTGGGAGGTCAGTTGAGGAAGCAGCTCCTTGAAGTCCGCCCCCTTATCTCTACCACCCATTATGAGGATAATGGGTCGTGTGAAGGAGTCGATTCCCGTTCTCACGGATTGGACATTTGTTGCTTTGGAGTCGTTATAGTAATCGACGCCCTCAAGGGTGCGAACGTGTTCCAGACGGTGAGGGACTCCGCGAAATGTTCTCAAGACCTTTGTAATGGCCCCCGTGGGCACGTCCAGAAGTTTGCCTGCCGTTGCGGCGGCGAGGAAGTTTGCCAGATTATGTTTTCCCGGGACAAGAAGATCCTTCAAATGGACAAGTACCTCCCGCGATTCGTCGTAGACTTTTGTTTCGTTTACGTGAAAGAGCAATTGGGGATGGATCTCCAGAGAAAAGGGCGTCAGCGGGGCACTGGTATCGATCTGCTGACGCAAGGAAGGGTCGTCGTGGTTATAGACCACATGATCATCCGCAGTCATGTTCTCCATAATCCTCATCTTGGCCGAGACGTAATTCCCCATGGATGGATACCGATTCAGATGATCGGGCGACAGATTCAAGAGGACGGCTATTTTCGGTCGGAAGAGGTGAATATGCTCCATCTGAAAACTACTGATTTCGAGAACGTGGATCCCGTTCTTTGGCTCCTTGCCCAGGATTTTGTACACGGTTTCAGTAAAAGGAATACCGACATTACCGGCGAGGAACGGGACATAGCCGCCTTCGCGAACCATGTTCGCCAGAACAGTAGCTGTCGTGGTTTTTCCGTTAGTCCCGGTTACGGCAACGATAGGCAGTTCAGTGTACCAGCAGGCCAATTCCACCTCACTGATCACAGGAATTCCTTTTCCGATAGCGGTGACCACCGGTTCACTGTTCTGCGGGACACCCGGACTGACGAGCATAAGGTCAGTCTCGAGTGTCCTGTTTGAGTGAACACCGAATTCAAATTCAACACCATGTTTTTGAAGCTCAGCAACTTCCTCATTCTTCTTCGCATCTGGATCTCTATCACTCAAGAATACCTTGGCGCCCAGTTCACCAAGGAGCCGTGCCGCGGCGACCCCGCTTCGTGCCGCTCCTATCACGGTAACTTTCCTATCCTTCATCCGGGCGTTTTTTTCCAGGGGAACGGCCATCACCGTAACTTGAATGTGCTGAATGTCATCAAGGCGAACAGAATTCCCATAATCCAGAAGCGTATGACCACCTGTGTTTCCTTCCATCCTTTCATTTCGTAGTGGTGGTGAATCGGAGCCATGAGAAATAACCTTTTTCCCTCGCCACTCTTGACTTTGCTGTATCGGAAATACCCCAGTTGGATAAGGACCGTGAGGGCTTCCCAAACGAACACTCCCCCCACGATGATGAGGAGGAATTCTTTCTTCAAAAGAACCGCCAGGGTACCTAGGGCCGCTCCCGTGGCGAGGGCACCCGTATCGCCGAGAAAAACCTGGGCAGGAGGAGCGTTGAACCAGAGGAAACCGAGACAGGCTCCCATGAGAGCCGACGCAAAGATCGCAAGTTCCCCGGCCCCTGGGAGGTAAAGGATATTGAGATAATCACTGAAATCGACACGGCCCGATATGTATGCAATTCCTATGAACGCTGTGGCGCAGATAGCGAGGAGACCCGAGGCGAGTCCATCCAGTCCATCGGTGAGATTTACGGCATTTGAACTTGCTGTCACCACCAGAATGACCCAGGGGATGTGGAAGTAGCCAAAATCTATTTCAAGGTTCTTGAAGAAGGGGACGGATGTCACCGTTCGGATCTCTTCAAGGAAGGGACTCTGGTACAACCAGATTCCGATAATCAACCCCAGCGCCATTTGCCCCCCCAGTTTATAACGAGCGATGAGGCCCTTCTTCTCTTTCTTAACCGTTTTCAGATAGTCATCCAGGAACCCTAAAAGACCCATCCAGAGTGTGGCCACAAGAATCATATGGATGTAAACGTTGGTTACGTTTGCCCACAGGAGGGTGGGGAGAATCACTGCAGACAGGACAATGACTCCCCCCATGGTTGGCGTGCCCTTCTTGGATAAGTGAGTATCGGGTCCGGCCGTCCGGATCTCCTCCACGATTCCCCGGGATCGCAGGATCGCGATGACGCGGGGCCCAATAATGAAGCAGATGAAGAGAGCCGTGATGGCGGCCATGGCCGCCCGGAAAGTAATGTACTGGAATATGTTGAAACCGGAGATGTATGATCGGAGGGGGTAGAGGAGGTGATACAACATCAGGGGCCGAATACCTCATCGATGACGGTTTCTAGCGCCATACCTCTTGACCCCTTGAAAAGGACGACGTCCCCTCTATCAAGTTCTTCCTTCAGGATTACGACCAGGTCATGTTTGTCATGCAAATGCCTGGCATTTATCGCGGACTTTGCCGCTTCTGCGGTCAGTCGAGATTCATCGCCGTAGCACAGCAGAAGATCGATGCCTTCCTTCGCGCACCGTTGACCCACTTGCCTGTGGAGAGATTCTGATTCCTTTCCCAGTTCCAGCATGTCACCGAAGACGAGAATTCGTCGGCCTTTCACCGGTATCGTAAGAAGGAGTTCGATGGCGGTAAGAGTCGAGGCAAAATTGGCGTTGTAGGAATCATCGATGAGCGTAATGCCGTCCATGTTCTTGATCTCGCACCTGCCACTGGACGGTGTGAAAGTCAGAACCGCCTCCTGAAATGATTCCCAGCTGACACCATTGGTAATAGAGACGGCACAAGACGCGAGGGCGTTCACAGCAAAGGTCTTGCTGTAGGAGTTCAAAGAAATATGTTCGCCATTTATGGTGAGAGAAAAAAGTCCTTCGCCGTCTTGATGAAGCTCGGCGCTAAAATCACAGCCCGGATGGAAGCCGTAGGAAATCTTGCTGGCCTCCGTGTGCAGGGAACGCACCCGTTCGTCTTCTGCGTTGACGAAGGCAATTCCATCGGGGGGCAAAGATTCGAAAAGCTCCCCCTTTGATCTTGAGATATCCTCGATGGAACCAAAATCTTGAAGGTGGGCAAGGGCGATATTGGTTATCAGCCCGTACCGAGGTTGAGACAGGCCACAGAGATACCCAATATCGCCCCTTTGGTTGGCGCCCATTTCGAGGATGGAGAGGGTGTGGTGAGAGGTGAGCTCGAGTAGAGTGAGAGGTAATCCGAGCTCTGTGTTGTAATTTCCGCGTGTGCCGTGCACATGGTAAGTCGCGGAAAAGATTTGAATCATAAGATCCTTGGTTGTGGTTTTTCCGTTGGTTCCTGTAATGCCGATTATGGGAAGAGAAAAATTGGACCTCCACTGTTTTGCCAGTGTGCCCAGCATTTCAACGGGATTCTCCACAATTATCTGGGGGGGATCGCCGCTTTCGTTCAAGGTGGTTACCATGGTAGCCACGCATCCATGTTCTTTCGCATCATCGAGAAAATCATGACCATCCACCCGCTTTCCCACGATGGCAACAAACAGATCTCCCGGCTTGACCTCCCTCGAATCGAGCGAAATGCCCCGGGGCAGTATTTCGATTTTCTGACCAGTCAGTTCCTCAATCATGGATCTAATTCTTTCCGGATCCGGAAGATCAATTCTCATCTCCTCATTTTCCTTCGGATATCACCCCTCTTACCGTGCGGATATCCGAATGAGGAATTCTTTCTGTTCCCACGATTTGACACTCTTCCCGTCCCTTTCCCACGATAGCCAGAATGTCGCCACCTTCCAACGAAGCCATCGCGTCGCGGATGGCCTGAACTCGATCGTCATAGAATGTGTGGGTCTTTTTTCTGAATCCGGCCCTGATATCCTCGGAGATTCTGTCGAGTGACTCCGTTCTAGGATTGTCCGGAGTTATGAACACTTTGTGAGCGAACGTTTCCGCTGCCGCCGCCATGAAAGGACGTTTTTCGTGATCCCGGTTTCCCCCACACCCGAAAATGACCCAGAGGCGGTTGTTCTCGTTTAGAAGGTTTTTGAGGGATGAGAAAAGTTTTTGATAAGCATCGGGAGTGTGAGCATAATCGACCACAACGGTAGCGCCGTTCTTCGTCATCATTGTCTCCATCCGGCCGGGAACTAAATTGCACGCTTTCACCCCTTTTTCAATGGCGTCGATTGGGATCTGGAGACTCCTGGCTGCCGCGACCGCAGCAACTATGTTCTCCAGATTATGAAGACCGAACAGGGAGGAGTCGATAGAGATATTTTCACCGTTGGCTGAAATGTTTCCTGTAATTCCACCCATGCTCATTCCCCACTCCCGGAAGGTCACGTCCGCCACTCCCTCGGCTGTGTAGGATACCACATTTCCTCTGGTCAATTCTTTTAGCATCCCAAATCTCCCATCCGAAGCGTTCAGGATGGCTGTCGAATCAGGAGGAAGCATGGAAAATAATTTCGATTTTGACTTGAAATAAGCTTCCGTAGTGCCATGAAAATCGAGGTGATCCTGGCCCAGGTTGGTAAAAATTGCCTGATCGAACTCCACATCCTCCACACGGTTGAGACGCAGGGCGTGTGAAGATACTTCCATGACCACATGAGTGACACCTGTGTCGAGAAAAAGCCTGAGTGTTTTGTGAAGATCGATGATATCGGGAGTCGTGAGGGTAGAGTGGGCTTCCATTCCCGGCGCCTTGATTCCCAGCGTGCCCATCAGCCCTGTTTCCAGACCCTGAACCCTCAGTATGGACCGCAACAGGAAACTCGTGGTCGTCTTGCCATTCGTGCCGGTTATTCCGATGACAGTCATGCTTCTGGACGGGTGCTCAAAGAAATTGGCCGCGATTCTGGAAAGAGCACGCCTCGGATCTTTCACGCGAATGACAGGTGCATTGGGGTGTCCGGATAATTGGTGTCCGTTGGATACGATCACTGCTGCTCCGCGGCGGAGGGCTTCCGGTATGAATTCGGTTCCGTCCTGGGTCATCCCTTTCAACGCTACAAACAGAGCCCCCGGCCATACGTGCCTCGAGTCGGCGCAGATAGATTGAACGGGAAGATCGAAAGGTATATCTGTCACGACATCCACACCCCTCAGAATTGTTGTCAGTCTTTCCATCATTCCAACCCGATTGTGCAACGTGACGCTCTTCGAACTACCGTTCCCGGCGACGGACTCTGCCATGCCACCGTACCTGATCCCTGCACAACAGGTTGCAGTCCAACTGATCGGAGTAATTTCACGGCCCTTCTAAGACTTTTTCCTCGTACTTCGGGCATCTTGACCTTTTTGGTATCCGACTGTTTCCGGGTAAGGAGAGCGGTGCTCATCATGACCGGAGAAGAGGGAATAGCGGCGACACTTGGCATGGTGCTACTTTCCCGTGCCGGTCCATGGACTATAATTGAGTCGTCAGTGTTGATGATCCGTTTCATGATTTCTTTGAAAACGGGGGCGGCCCCAGCACCTCCCCAGTGGTAACCCACTCTGGGTTCATTGAGGATGATCAGACCCACGAGCTGAGGTTCCTTCGCCGGAAGAAATCCCGCGAAGAGCGAGTTGAACCGGGTTGAGGAATAGGCCCCGTCTATAAACTTCTGAGCTGTTCCCGTTTTCCCGGCAACTGTCCAACCCCTGATCCTTGCACTTGTTCCCGTACCCGACTCTACAACCCGCTCCAGCATTTCCGTCAAGAGGTTCATGACATTTCGAGATGCTATCCGTCGGATCACTTGCGGTGACGACTCATGGATTACACGCCCTGAGGGATGTATGATTCTATCGACAAGAAGTGGTTTCATGAGGAAGCCGCCGTTGGCAATGGCCCCATAGGCGCAGGAGAGCTGAAGCGATGACACGGATACTTCATGACCCAGTGATATCTCTGCCAGTGAGATGGCACTCCATTCATCAATTGGCCTCAGTGTTCCTCTCACCTCGCCGGGGAAGCGGATCCCCGACATTGAACCAAACCCGTATTTTCTCGCACAAAGGTAAAGGTTTCTCGGGCCCACCCGTTCGGCAATCTTGATAATCCCCACATTGCTGGAATGCTCTATGATCTGGGGGAAAGTGAGAAGTCCGAAATCTGACCAGTCCCGTATGACGATCCCTCGGAATTCGTAGCTCCCATCCTCACAATTGAATTCTTCATCGATTGGGATACTGCTCCGGTCCAGAGCTGCTGTGGCCGGAACGATTTTGAATGTGGAGCCGGGCTCAAGCTGGTCCGTCACCGGTCTGTTCCTGTAATTTTGCCTTGGAAAATCGAAGGGAGAGTTGGGGTCGAAATCGGGGACGGATGCCATTGCCAGGATCTTGCCCGAGTAGGGTTCCATGAGGATACCCATGGCTCCTTTTGCCCCCTTCGATATCATATGTTGATGGAGTTCATCTTGAAGAATAGCCTGGTACTGTAGGTCAATGGTAAGAAAGACGTCCGATCCATCAACCGGTTCTTCTCCAGGATAGGAGTGATTCTTTTGTGCTCTTCCCTTGCCGTCGGTCTGGAGAATCAGCCACCCGTCCCGGCCGCGGAGGTGAGCGTCGAGTTGTTTCTCCAGACCTTCCAGACCAATATTGTCCACGTCTGTGAATCCGATGATCTGTGATCCAATCTCGTGATGGGGATAAGATCGGTAGCCATGCCGGCCGATAACCAGTCCCGCGTCGTTAATACGCAGAAGAGGACGACTCATTTCGGTTGTCAGGTTCCTCTCCAGGTAGACAAAAGAACCGTCGGAGTCGAGCTTTCGCTCGTAGTAGCCGGGACTGCGACTGGTTGTCTTCGTGAACGCCTCAATGAGGGCTCGACGATCCTCTATGTCGTCTGGGCGGATGGCAAAAGAGTAATGAACCACGTCTTGTCCAAGAGGCAACCCGTTGCGATCCCGTATGGTTCCCCTGATTGCAGGGAGGATCACTCTGTTTTCCCCCTGCTGTTTTGCGAATTCCCGCAGCTCGCTTCCACTCAGGACCTGAACGTAGAAAAGTCTCATGGTTAGACCGGCCCAGGCCAGCAAGATCAGGCTCGAAAGAACCAGCATCCTGACGTGAAACTTTGAAAACGACTTGGTCATTTCTTTTTGGTTTTGACCTTCACCGCATAATCTATGAACACGACAAGCGTTTCCGGTTCAGGTGTTACCATGTTCAGCTTGCTCTCAGCGATTTCCGTAATCCGATCTACGCGCATCAATCCTGCAATTTGACTCCGCAAATCCACATTTTGGGCTGCCAGATTCGTGCGTATCTTTTCGAGTGCACTGCTCTCCCTCTCCGTGATGTTGATCTCATTGTATACCCAGAGGTAGGTGAGGAGTCCCGAGATGGACAGGAGTGAAACCACGAAAAAGAGCAATGAATTAATAAACTCCCTCTGTTTCTTTGACCGGCGCTTCCTGCGGGATAGTGGCTTTGCCATCATGCGATTCTTTCGGCCGCCCGCATCCGGACACTCCGTGCCCTCCGGTTCCGGCTGATCTCCGATTCACTTGACGTGATGGGACGTTTCGTCAGGATTTTCATGCACGGCTCACGGCCACAGACGCACGTTGGCAGATCGGGGGGACAGACGCACCCGTGCGCCAATTCCTTAAATTTGTTTTTCACCAACCGGTCCTCAAGAGAATGATAAGAGAGGATGACTATCCTCCCTTCCAACCTGAGATGCTTCACGAATCTGTCCAGGAAATCCCGAAGGGTGTCCAACTCTCCGTTCACGGCGATCCGGAACGCCTGAAAAACCCGGGAGAGAGATTTTCTTGCGTACCGACCGATCACGACCGATAGGACGGCATCTCGAAGATCGAACGTGGTTGTCATGGGCTTGAGTTTCCGCCTCTTGACAATGATCCGGGCAATTCCGGCCGCCTGCCGTTCTTCTCCCAGTTTCCAGATAACGTCTCTCAGCTTGTCTTCGTCCCATCGATTCATGATTTCCTCCGCAGTAAGAGGTGATGAGACATCGAAACGCATATCCAGAGGACCTTCAATCTGATGGGAGAACCCTCTGTCGGGGGATTCGATTTGATGTGAGGAAAGCCCCAGGTCGAGGAGCATTCCGTCCACTTGCTCCACGCCGAGTGACAGGAGATATTGGGGAAAATTGTCGTAGGAGCCGTTGAAAAGATGACAATTTGAGGAGGCGGAGTAAGCAGTCCTGCAGTGCCGGATAGCCTCCTCATCGACATCAAGCCCTACTAGAATCCCTTCCTCTGAGAGGCGGGATTGAATCGCAGAGGCATGCCCACCGGAACCGATGGTTCCGTCCAGATAGATTCCTTCGGGGCGAATCCTTAAATGATGGACGACTTCCTTTTTCAGAACCGGAGTGTGGGAATAGTCTAAGTGGGAACATACTGAACTCAACGCCTAAATGATTATCTTGCCTGCCAAATCCTCGTACCGTTCCGAATCGATACTTAACGATGTTTCATCCAATTCTTTCAGTCTGTCCGGGTTCCACAGTTCTATCTTGTTCACCACGCCGATAATCAAGACATCTTTCTCCAAATCAGCGAATTTTTTCAACGACGGCGTAACCTGGATCCTTCCCTGCTTGTCCATTCTTACCCATGTAGCATACCGGACTGTACTTCGGATAAAGGAACGATAGATTCTTGAGGCAGAGGAAAGATTTCGGAGCCCCATTTCAACCTTTTGCCACTCGAGGAGGGGATAGGCCATGACGCAAGGATCCATTCCCTGAGTAATCACAAACGTTCCGTCGTTTTCAGGTGAAAGCGCGGAACGAAACTTAGCCGGAATGTTTACGCGACCCTTGGCATCAAGAGTATAAGAGTACTCACCCGTGAATGTATCTTCGGTAACCATGCAGAAAGCACAGACTGGGAAAATCCCCCACTCCTACCCACAACTTTAAACCAATCCCCCACAAATGTCAAGAAGAATTTCAGGGATAAGACGTAGATACTACGGTATAGCCGGGGTTGCGTGGGAGAGCTTAGGTTTTACTTGAGGCGGTAGTGGGTAATGGTCAATTCACCATTCCGTGACTGGAAGGTGAAGTCAACGTGGTGGGAAGTGGCATCGAATATCACAGGGTGGTCGTTAATGACGAGCTCAACGCTGGACGACGGGTCTGCCCGGAGCTGAAATCCCGACTGAAACTCCGGTCTGATATCTTCTCCGTCATCGAGTGTTTCCGACTGATATTCAGCGTTGTCAAGGGAATATTTGCACCAGAGTGGAGCTGTGGCTCTCAGCGTGAACCGATAGGGAGGTTCCGCGGCGATTGTCTCCTGTGATAGCTCGCGTGTATACGTGGCCTCCAGCCGCGCATCGGTAACCTCCGCAGGTGCCATCGGTTCCTCAGTTATGATTCTTCGAATGATGAAAATAGCGAAAAGGACAATAGCTACCAGAACGACAACTTTGAGAATGTCCGACCGGATTTGAAAAGGGGTCTTGCGGGACACCGCATATGTCTCTTCGTCCTCTTCTCCGTCATGATCTTCAACGGTTGCCGGCTGTGGCTGAGGCATTTCTTCCGTTTTGGCCAGATGAATGTCCAGCTGTTTCAGGGAGTCCTGAGCGTTTGCGCCTATTTCGACGGCGTAGGCGCGGAGAAATAACCGTATGTATACTGTCGGCAGAAATGAAAAGTCCCCGGATTCAAGAGATTCCAGGTAACTCATGTTTATTTTTGTCCGGTTGGCAACCTCCGACAGGTCAATCTCCTGTTCCTGGCGAATGCTTTTCAGTTCTGTGTAAAATGGCACAACCATCACGGTTCCTCAACTGGAAAATGAGTTTAAGATCAATCCCCAACCTTTCCAAACCAATTGTATGGTCCGAACGCCCTCTCGATGTCCGGGTCCCTCAGGACCTGAATGAATCTTGAAAGGGGGAAGCCCATTACATTGTTGTAGCATCCAGAAATTGATTCCACGAAACAGGCAGACCAATCCTGGATGGCGTATCCGCCGGCCTTGTCAAGGGGTTTTCCATTTTCAACATAGTAATCAATCATGCGGTCGTTCAGGTTCCGAAAAGTGACATCCGTCCGCTCAGAAAAAGTGTACGATTCGTTCCGGGAATGCTTCACGAGCGCCACGCCTGTCATCACCGTATGCGTTTTGCCTGAAAGGAATCGGAGCATTCTCTTCGCGTGAGAGAGGTCACTGGGTTTTCCCAGGATCCGGTTGCCCATCACCACCACCGTATCGGCACCTATCACCAGACGATCTGGGAGGCGGAAGCCGATATGAATGGCTTTTTGCAGGCCAATTCGACAGACTAATTCTTCCGGGGGTTCCTGGGTAAGATACTCTTCTTCCACCATGCTTGGCACCACATCGACGGAAAGGTCCATCAACCTCAGGATTCTTTTCCTCCGGGGGGAGTTTGAAGCGAGGACGAAGGGGACAGTCACACCAGCTCAGGGGGATTCAGGAGATTTGGCTATTTTTCTGATCCGCGTGATTTTCTTTCCGTCTTCCACCGGAGTAGCCGTGATCTGGTAGAGGTAGGCGCCGTACGCGATGTTGTCTCCGAAATCGTCCCGCCCGTTCCAATCGATATGGGAGTAACCCATAAACGTCTCTGACGGTTCCAGTTCTCGCACCAGTTGACCTGCAAGCGTGAAGATTCTGATTGTGACGCTCGATCTCTGGCTTACCTCGAAGGCAAACTGTGTTTCCTGCCGGAATGGATTGGGGTAATTGAAGACGTTTGTCAGCGAAAGTGCTTCGGAAGACGTAAGGTGGAGAGTAATCGATTTTCGAGCCGGATTGTTGGCGTTGTCCCACGCCTCAACCGTAATGAGTGACTCACCTCGGGAAATTTCGTCGAGGGGAAATGTGACGGATCCGGATTCGTGGCTGCGGGGATCATAGACGAAATCTTCAGTTAGATCCGTGGCGTCACTCTCGTCTTCATCAACCCAGAGGCGGACTGCATGTCCCACTTCACCTGTAACGTTGACCCCCAGTGGATCCGATATACTGATGATCAGGTCAGAATTCTCGGGTAGATGGTCTCCGGATTCCACGGTGCGATCCTCGAGCCGAAATGAGATCAATGGACCCTCGGTTTCCAGGGGATTATTCGTCCCGCCCGCGAACACGAGTCCTTCCCTGACACCAAGGCCCTCCCAGAGATCCTCATCCTCTTGACCGTACACATACATGGAGAGTCGTCCCTGGGAGGTTGCATAGCTCACGTCTTTCGGCACGATGAAACTCCCATCGAATACTCGTCCCGAAAGGGGAACCAGACCCCGGAATAGAGTCCGACCAACGAGAGTATAAGAGACGATCTCCGAGAAAAAGCTCCCGTCATATGTTTTCGTGACCGTTCGGTCGGCATCATAGAGCACAACGTACCCTTCACCAAGGGAAGGATCACCGGCAGCCAGATGACCTGAAAAAGTGCCGGTTTCCAGCGCCAATAGCGTATCGGGAAGGACGGAATCTATAGAGACAGTGTTCGGGGGCAATGCAAGTTTCAAGGCGGGATCCCCAAAGAGGTGAAAAAGTTCGCTGCCCGCGGAGCCATTCTTAATGGAGCTGTAAACGGTGCCCAGGGTCCACTCGGTCACGTTTCCATCAGGGAAGAAACTTCGGAACAGATCCAGAACGAAATTCTTATTCGCCGAAAACGTGATGAGTCCGGTCGTGGAAATGACGGCCACTGCACCGTTTTGTGCAAGCCTCAAGATTTCTTCTGACATGGCGTTTCCTTCCACGTTGTCATAACGTCCCCAGCTGCAGGTAGCGGCGATCCAAACTGGGAGCTTCATCCCCGTGTTAATCGAGGTGAGATCGCCGCGAGCCGCCGTGAGGAGTCCCTCCTGTGCCCATTGATAGGCCGATCCATGCCCTATGAAATTCAGAAGCACCGTTCCCCTTTCAAGGATCTCAAATAGGGCCTCAGTCGCATCCGGTTTCGTGACGCCGAATTGAGAACCATCGTTGATTTCAGGAAAATCCTCCATGTAGATTTTCTGCACCTCTAAAGAACGGGGAATCATGTCTGCAATCTCTTCGCTGTTCCTCGTGTGCGTCAACTCGATGGGACCGAAATTGGGCCTGGCAAAATCATCGGCGATGAGGGTCAACCTTCGTCTCCACAGGCCAATCTCCGGGTCGGCTTCATAATCTATCGTCTTTCGGACCATGTTGTCTGCATCGGAAACGGAAACGGCAGGAAATCTCCCCAACGACATCTCGGGCATCTGTCCGTCAAGATAGGCAAAACGATCGTCGGAGGATGTTCCTTTGACCCGGGGTGATTGAAAGGTGGGCATGAGATTGGAGGAGGCACCCGTGATGTTGCGATAATCGTAATCGCCATCGCCAAACAGAAGAACGAAGCTGGGAAACGAGTCCGTCGCTGGATCTCGCCAGTGTTCCTTTGTCCATTTCAAGAAATAGCGGACGGCGAGGGGATCTTGGACACCTCCCGAAAACTCGTTATAGATCGTCTCCAGTGGTGCCACGAATGAATTTGTCCGGTGCCGCATGAGTTCCTCAGCAGGACCGAGAAATTCCTCCGGGGCTATGATGATATGGTCGATGGAGTAGTTTTTTTCGGTTCGAAGAGTTGAGAGGGTCAAATCTTCCCCCGGGACCACGTTCGTAATCTCGGGAATGTCTTCCTCACTGAATGCGATAAATCTTGCCATTCGCTCCTCGGGAGGAGTCGTTTCGAAATAGCCTCTGATCCCCACGAAAGTCATCTCCCGCTCCACGGGGGCGGCAGATTCGGTTATGTCCCAGACCCTTACGTTCGCGTCGGCGTTGAATATGACAAATCTGACAGGGGAGACATTCACCGGACCAAAAAATTCGAGGGGGATATCCTCCCATCTCAGTTCACGTCCGTACTTCAAGGTGGCCCAATCGATATGGACTCTTGAGGCGTCATCGTTCGAGACATTGTGCAGAACGATGACATTGGGTCCATTCGAAAGAAGGGATTCATCGAGCTCCGCCGTCACGTTCCTGATATTGAGGCCACCCCATGTCACTGATGAGAGGAGGGAGTCGCGGGTGCTTCGCTGGTGTACTCTCAACCTGTGACTGGGAAACTCTTCGGAACTACTGGACGATCCGCCAAAAACTGACAGAGACACGGTAGCGTCCACATCCATCTTTGGATGAGCAAGGTTGAAAACCAGGGAACCGGTCTGGTTCTTCGAGTAACCCGCTCCAACCCACAGGATGCCTGAGTCGAAAGGATTTTCAAGATCTTCTTCCAGGTGTTGGTATGAGATGCCGTAGTCGAGAGTTAACGGATCTGCGTAGGAGGTGGTGTCTCTACGGACGCGTTTGCCCTCAATGTCCGGATCGTCAGGAACGAGAAGCCAATAGACATTGGTGTCGGTGTACGGGTTCTGGGTATAAGTGACGCTACCTGCCTCGCTGCTATCGAATCCGCGGGGACCCCGGCCGTAGAAGATAATGGCATCTTCATCATCAAAAGAACCGTCTTGTCCTCCTTGTATACGCATGGCGACTTCAGTGAGGTTATCGGGTATTTCGGCCCCCACCGTTGCCGTCAGGGGGCGTCCGCCGGCCGTGTTCGTAAACATGATCAAACTGGCAGGTTGAACGCCGTCCGTGTTTACTCCAGCCGCCTGAAGAGCGGCAGCCGTTAACTGATAGATGCCGTCACGTTCCACTTCAAAACGATACCACTCTCCTTCGGGCAGTGGCGTGACTGCTCTTTTCTTGACTTTTCTTGCCTGTTGAATCCAAGTCTTCGCGACTTCCCAGTTCACGATTCGACTCTCATAAAGACCCTCCTCCGGGGGGCCCACTTTCTTGGCCGTCACCTGGGTAGTGGGGAACGAAATGGTGAACTGGACCTCATCGACCAGTGTCAATTCATCACCGTCGAGAAGCGCAGGAGAAATTTGAAGAAGCCCAACATGGAGATCCCGGAAATGCACCAACCTGTCCCATTTGACCGGTTTGACGGGAGGCTCGAAGTGGTAAGGGTGGCGGTCGGGAGATGTGTAGGGGGACACCCTTACATAGTCAGTGGAGAGGTCCGGGAGGGATGCGGATGGAATCCCAATGGCGAGGGTAAGCTGCTGCATTTCGTAGACCTTTTCGGGTCCGGGATACGTTACGACGACGGTCAGGTTATCAGCACTATTTTCCACGGCTTTCCACTGCTGGCCAGCGAGCGTGGTCGCGACCACCAGGAGGATGATCGTGGCAGAAAGTTGTCTCCTTTGAGTCTGATTCATCCAGGCGTCAGTTAGAGATTCCGGCTTCTCCGGACGGAATATCGTCCCGTGATTGGATTTGAAATTTCGTACCGTCTCGTGTAATTTTCAACGAGATAGTTACGAATCCCACGAACGGGATGCAGAGCGGTTCCATCACAGCTCGACTTTGAAGCCTTCGAAACGAGAGGGGAAACGATGGTTGCCAACGAGGCACCCAGAGATTTTGAGACCATTCAGAACGTCTATCGCAGCTACGAAGAGAGAATATCTCATGCGCGGAAGCTTTTCGGAAGACCACTCACACTCACAGAGAAAAACCTGGCATCTCACGTTTATGGGCCTCTCAGCAAAGTACCCGAGCGATTCAGAAGCAACGTAACCTTCCGGCCCGACCGGGTCGCCATGCAGGACGCCACCGCCCAGATGGCCCTTCTCCAATTCATGCAGGTGGATCGTACCCACACGGCGGTCCCGTGCACCGTTCACTGTGATCATCTCATCAATGCTCGAATCGGCGCTCGAGATGATTTGAAGCAGGCCAATTCTGAGAATCGTGAGATTTACGAGTTCCTCCTTTCAGCCTCACAGAAATATGGAATCGGCTTTTGGAAACCGGGATCCGGGATTATACATCAGGTAGTTTTGGAAAACTATGCGTTTCCCGGTGGTATGATGACAGGAACCGACTCGCATACTCCTAATGCAGGCGGGCTGGGTATGATCGCGATTGGGGTGGGAGGCGCTGACGCGGTGGATGCCCTCACTGGCATGCCCTGGGAACTTCTCTGGCCGGGCATTATCGGAGTGAAGCTTGTGGGAGAGCTTAAGGGGTGGACTGCCCCGAAGGATGTAATCCTGAAGCTGGCCGGAATTCTCTCAGTGAAGGGTGGCACCGGTAAGGTCATTGAATATTTCGGAGATGGGACCCTTTCCATTAGCTGTACTGGAAAAGGTACAATCGCCAACATGGGTGCTGAGATTGGTGCCACTACCTCCATTTTTCCATTCGATTCAAGAATGTCCACCTATTTGCGGGCAACGGGAAGGGAGAAGGTTGCGCTCCTGGCAGAGAGCGTTTCCAACCATCTTGCGGCCGATCCGGAAGTGGCTGAAGATCCCGAAGAATTCTACGACGAAGTGATCGAGATTGATCTCTCCCTGCTTGAGCCCCATGTTGTCGGGCCCTTTACACCGGACCTGGCAAGACCTATTTCTGAATTGGCGGGTGAAGCGCGTGAGAAGGAATACCCTCAAGAAATCAGCGTTTCCCTGATCGGCAGTTGCACGAATTCTTCGTATGAAGATATCGAGCGGGCCGCGCATGTCGCCCGGCAAGCTGCAGCTAGAGGATTGAAAGCAAAAACTCCTCTCCTGGTAACCCCCGGCTCCGAACAGATCAGAGCCACCATCGAAAGAGACGGGCAGATGGAGGAATTGACTAAGATCGGAGCCCTCGTTCTCGCCAATGCCTGTGGGCCCTGTATCGGCCAGTGGAATCGACTGGATAAGGAGGAAGGGGAGAAAAACACGATAGTCACTTCCTTTAATCGCAACTTTGGCAGGAGAAATGATGGAAACCCGGCGACGCACGCATTTATCGCTTCTCCCGAGATTGTCACTGCCATGTCTCTCGATGGTAGGTTGACGTTCAACCCGCTAGCCGATGCACTGGTAAACGAGAAGAGAGAATCGGTCCGCCTCACCCCTCCGAAAGGGGAAGAACTCCCTCAAGACGGATTTGAGAAGGGTCTGGAAGGGTATGTTGCCCCACCCGAAGACGGTAGAACTGTTTCGGTTCAAGTTTCGGACAAGAGCGAGAGACTGGAATTGTTGACGCTGTTTCCGACCTGGGAAAGGGAGGATTTCGAAAACATGTTGCTATTGGGGAAGATGGAGGGAAAGTGCACGACAGATCATATTTCCCCCGCCGGACCCTGGCTCCGCTACCGGGGTCATCTGGACCGCATATCCGATAATCTCTTTATTGGTGCGGTGAACGCATATACGGGGGAAACGGGCCGGGGCAAGAATGTGTTAACGGGCGAAGAAGGGGTCCGCTTCAGCGATCTTGCACGGGATTACAAATCGAAGGATATGGGGTGGGTCATTGTGGGGGGAGATAACTATGGGGAAGGATCCAGTCGTGAACACGCGGCGATGGAACCCCGTCACTTGGGCGGAAGAGTCATTATCGCCAAGAGCTTTGCGAGGATTCATGAAACGAATCTGAAGAAGCAGGGCATACTCGCGCTGACATTCAAAGATGCCCGGGACTCGGACGACATCCAGGAAGATGCGAGGATCACCATCCATGGACTCGAAGATTTCTCTCCCGAGAAACGTCTGGAGATGACGTTCATGCACTCCGATGGCACTTCCTTCACCTGCAACGTCAATCATACGTATTCTCCCGTTCAGATTGAGTGGTTCCGGGCCGGTTCTGCCTTGAACCTGATCGCTAGTTCCGGCTGATGGAATCCCGTTTGGCTGTCGTTACAGGCGCCTCAGAGGGAATCGGTCGGGGGATCGCCGTCAAACTTGCTGAGAATTCTTATGTTTCTGTTTTGGCCGCCCGGAACCGGGAAGGACTTCAGAAAACGGGGGACGTGATCTCTAATGCAGGAGGTCAGTCAATCATTATTCCCACCGATGTTACAGAAGAAGATGACGTTGTCCGTCTATTCAGAAAGGCTGACAGTTACGGCCGACTTGATCTCCTGGTAAACAACGCCGGTGTAGCAAGCTTCAAGCCTGTAGAGGAAATATCTCTTGACGAATGGCTGGAGATGATCCAAGTCAATCTCACGGGGGCGTTTCTCTGCTGCCGCGAGGCAGTAACCCGGATGAAGAAAAGAAGAAAGGGACACATCGTCTTCATGAATTCATTTTCGGGCAAGCGTCCATTGCCCCACGGGGGAGGCTATTCGGCGGCGAAGTACGGACTGAGAGGACTGGCCGACACTCTCCGTCTTGAGGTAAGAAAGTTCAACATAAAAGTGACATCCGTCTACCCGGGTTCTGTCGATTCGTCGTGGTGGGACAAGTTTGACTACGATTTCCCCAGAAAACAGATGATTTCGGTAGAGAGCGTTGTTGATGCAGTGTGGGGAGCGATATCGCAAACAGGCCGGTCAGTCGTAGAAGAAATATTTGTGCGGCAGGTGGGGGGTGATTTCTAGTGCAGTGTTCTTGTGTTTATGCGTTCAAGACTATAGACATATAAGACAAGCGTAAACACCCTGGAACCTAAACACTTTCACATCTAAGAACCTGAACTAAACGAATTGCCATTCCCGGGATTTCACTTGCAACTCTCTTCGACGGACGGGTAAATTTCTCCGCTTTTCTGGATTCGAAAACGGAATGTTTGAACAAATTCAATCGGGGTTTGGTACTATCATTCGCACCCTTCGCGGCCTGGGCAAGATTACGGAAGAAAACATCGTTGACTCAGGGAGGAAAATCCGGCGGGCACTGCTTCAAGCCGATGTGAACCATAAAGTAGCCCGGGAGTTCGTAGATCGCATTTCCAAGAAAGCCGAGGGCTCACCCGTTCTGGACTCTGTTATGCCGGGTCAGCAGTTCGTCCGGATCATTCGTGATGAGCTGGCCAGTCTGCTGGGGGATCATTGGGAGGGGCTCCGCGAAGCGGAATCGCCCCCAACCGTCATCCTCATGGCGGGACTTCAAGGCTCAGGGAAAACCACGACGGCGGCCAAGCTGGCTTATTACCTGAAGAACGAGGGGAAAAAGCCGTATCTGGTCGCCGCTGACGTTTACCGCCCCGCGGCTGTCGATCAGCTCAAATCACTCGCCGGAGAAATGGATGTGCCCGTATGGGACGGGAAGTATCGAGATCCTGTGAAAATCTGCCGGGACGGTCTTCAGAATGCAGCCGCCATCGGTTGCGATGTGGTCATAATGGACACCGCTGGCAGACTCCACGTTGACAGTGAAATGATGGATGAGATCGCGGAGATCGCTGTTCAAATTGCTCCTCACGAGATTCTTTTCGTGGCAGATGGAATGACGGGTCAGGACGCCGTTAAGTCCGCAGGTGCCTTTTCGGCAGCCCTCGATGTAACAGGCATCATTCTCACCAAGATGGATGGCGATGCCCGGGGAGGCGCAGCACTCTCCATCAAAGCAGTGACCGGAATACCCATCAAATTCATTGGTACTCACGAAAGACCGGAAGGTCTTGAGCCTTTTCATCCGGAAAGGATGGCGGATCGAATCCTGGGAATGGGAGACATTGTTTCTCTTGTGGAGAAAATGGAAAAGGTGGTGGACCGGAAACAAGCCCATGAAGCAGCCGAAAAGATACAAAAGCAACAGCTGACGCTCGAAGATTTCCAGAGACAATTGAAACAGGTGCGGCGGATGGGTTCTCTGGACGAACTGATTGGCATGATTCCCGGTATCGGGAGGACGGGGAGCAGAATGGTCTATGATGAGAAACGCCTTATCTGGACTGACGCCATCATAAGTTCTATGACACCACAGGAGAGGGCCAATCCATCGATAATCGACGGGCGGAGACGCAGGAGGATCGCCCGTGGAAGTGGAAGAACCGTTCAGGAAGTAAATCAACTGCTTAAGGAATTCAGTCACCTGAAAAGAATGACAAAAGACCTTTCAAGGCTGAAGATAAATCGTAAGATGATGGACCAGGTAATGGCAGCATTCAAGTGAGGAGTGGACAGTGGCGACAAGCATAAGACTGAAACGGACAGGACGGAGAAACAGGCCCTCATTCAGGGTTGTGGTAATGGACTCACGGAAAAAACGGGATGGTGCCGCGATAGAGGAGCTCGGGTGGTACGACCCTATTAAGGGGAGTGACGTTTTCTCTCTCAAGGATGACCGTATTCTCTACTGGCTAAAGCAAGGAGCCCAGCCGTCAGACACGGTAAAGACTCTCATGAAGAAGTCGGGGATTGCCTACCGGTGGCATATGATGGGCCAGGGTCTGGATGAGACGGCAATTCATCAGGAGATTCAGAGGTGGACGCTGGACAAGGAAGCTCGAGAGAAAGAGAAGGAAGAAAAAAGGGCAGCAACGGAGATTGAGGAAAAACTATTGGAGGAGGAGCCGGAAGTAGCCACGAAAGCGGAGGCAGAGGAAGAAGAACCTGTAGAAGTGGCAGAGCAACCTGTTGAGGATGAAGAGGCTAAGGTTGCCGAGGAAGAGCCTGCCGAGGAACCGGAGGAAGCGGGAGTGACTGCGGCAGAGGAATCCGTTGGGGATGAAGAGGTTAAGGTTGCTGAGGAAGAGCCTGCCGAGGAACCGGAGGAGACGGAAGTGACAGCGGCCGAGGAACCCGTTGAGGGTGAAGAGGTTAAGGTTGCCGAGGAAGAGCCTGCCGAGGAACCGGAGGAGACGGAAGTGACAGCGGCCGAGGAATCCGTTGAGGATGAAGAGGTTAAGGTTGCTGAGGAAAAGCCTGCCGAGGAACCGGAGGAGATGGAAGTGACAGCGGCCGAGGAATCCGTTGAGGATGAAGAGGTTAAGGTTGCTGAGGAAAAGCCTGCCGAAGAACCGGAGGAGACGGAAGTGACCCCTGAGTCAACCGATGGAGAGGACGAGGAAAACGCCGGTGGAAACCATTCGCCGGGCGACGAGAAGAGCGAGTGATTCTCATGACCTGCATTGTAACGATACTTTGACAGAGAGTGACCATTGGAACAGGAGGGGACAGCTATGGAACAACTCATAGGTGATATCGTCAAGGATCTGGTCGACAAGCCGGACGAGGTAACAGTCACACCGGTAGAAAGTGAAAGAACGGTTATCTACGAACTGCGCGTCGGGGATGGTGACTTGGGCAAAGTCATTGGTAAGCATGGCCGGACCGCCCAGGCTATCCGTACTATAATTTCAGCTATCAGTGCCAAAGGGGGTGGGAAACGAGCCCTCCTGGAGATCGTCGAATAAGCCCGGCGCTGACGTACAAAACATCACTACAAGAAACGTAGTTTCGAACCGTGAAAGGTCTTCTCAGACTATGATGCAAATATCTATTCTGACCCCATTTCCCAATATTGTTGAGGCAATTGTTGGAGAAAGCATACTCAGGCGTGCCCGGGAGAAGGGTCTGGTCGATTATCATTCTATCGATCTCCACGATTTCGCGGAGGGGGACTACCCTCAACTCGACGACTATCCTTTTGGAGGTGGTTCAGGGATGGTCATGATGGCTGAGCCCTTTTTCAAGGCAGTGGATTACGTCCAAGGCCATTTTCCCGGAAGCGGTCAGATGAGAGTGATTCTCCCTACGCCTCAAGGCGAAATTCTTACTCAGAAGAAATCACGGGAATTCTCCAAGGCTGAGGGACTGATATTCATATGCAGTCACTATAAGGGCATTGATGAGCGTGTCCGCGAAGCGGTAGTCACCGATGAAGTTTCCATAGGAGACTATGTGGTAACAGGAGGAGAACTGCCCGCCATGGTAATCCTCGATTCTGTGGTCCGACTCGTTCCAGGAGTACTTGGGGATGAGGAATCCGCCCTGTCCGATTCTTTCGCGAATCCCCTCCTGGATTATCCTCATTACACACGGCCGGAAACGACCAGGGGCATGCACGTCCCGGAGGTTCTTCTCAGTGGACATCATAAGAGGATTGAGGTATGGCGAAAGAAACAGCGCGAAAAACGAACCCGTAGTCGAAGGCCGGATTTATGGAAACGTTATGTGGAAGAGAATTCCAAAGGGGACGGCTGAGATGGTTGAACCTTACGAACTAACAGATGAATATGTGAAGAAAGACCTTCCCGATTTTCATGCGGGAGATACTGTTGGCGTGGATATCAAAGTAACGGAAGGAGGGCGGGATCGTATTCAACGCTTTGAGGGCGTGGTGCTATCCCGGCGCGGAGCGGGTACCGATGCCACATTCACCGTTCGAAAAGTCTCGTTCGGCGTTGGCATAGAGCGTGTTTTTCCTCTCCATTCTCCTAACATTGGAAAGATCACAGTCCTCAAGCAGGGAAAGGTTCGGCGCGCCAAGCTGTACTATTTGAGAAAACTGAAAGGGAAAGCAGCCCGCATCCGGGAAAAGCGGTAGGGCACCGCCGACATCTTCGAATCTTATCGATTTCTATCTCCTTATTGATCATTCTCCCGGGAGTTCCCGGACCAGATAAATTCTGATTGTCATGTTTACCCGGGAGTCCAAGACCATCCTTTTCGTCACCGGACTTTCCCACTTTGCCATACACTACAGTATGCTCGTATTTCCCGCCGTACGGCTGGTGCTCAGAGAGGAATTTGGCGCAGAGCTGGATATCTTGGGGTGGGTGGGAGGACTAGCAGGCTTCATGTTTGGTTTGGGGGCTATTCCGGCCGGCTGGCTTGAGAGTAAGCTGGGCGGCCGATCACTTCTCCTTATCTGTCAGTGCGGGATGGCCTTGGCCGGACTTACAGCCTTCCTGGCACAGAATCTTCTCCAGTTGACCGTCGCCCTTTTTCTCTTGGGACTCTCAGCATCCATCTATCACCCGGCAGGACTGACCCTGATTTCGAAGAGAATTCGCAAGATGAGTCGAGCCCTTGGATATCATGGGATTGCCGGAAGTATGGGTCTGGCCGCGGGTTGGGTTGTGGCAGCATGGCTAGCCACCCATTTCTCCTGGCGCATCGCCTATGGCCTGGTGGTCCTTTTCTTCTCCGTTCTGGCCGTTATCACGACGATGCTGGTCCCCTCGAGACGTCGCTCCGCTCCTGAAATCGAGGCAACTTCCCCCACCGAGACGCGACTCCACCCCCTGGTTGTCTACTATGTTATTGTGATTCTCGTTGGACTGTCCTTTTACGGTTTGAACTACCTGCCGGTCCATTTCAGCGAACATTCCGGAGGAATATTGCGGAACATAGACGGTGTCTTCCGGAGCGGTCTCTTGACTACCTTTGTTTTCGTGGCAGGAGTTGTGGGTCAGATTGTGGGCGGAAGGATGGGAGACAAGTACGATAGGACAAAGCTTCTGACGTTGATTCTTTTCTTGAACGTTCCTTTTCTCGTGACTATCAGTTATGCAACCGGCTCTTGGCTGCTCGTGTCGGCTATCTGTCTGGGTGTGACTCACTTCGCTCTTCAGCCCGTTGGGAATTCTCTCATCGCCGAATTCACGCGCTCGCCATCCCGCGGACTGGGATACGGTGTCTCCTTTTTCCTCAGTTTTGGTGCGGGATCACTGGCTGAGCCCATCGGTGGTTTCCTGGCGGTCCACTACGGAGTTGAAAAACTCTTTCTTCTCCTGGCTGTCGCACTCACTGCCGCCCTCTTTCTTTCCATATATCTGAGACGAATCTCGTCAAGCGACCCTGTGAGAAACCGGGTTCTCAGACAATAATGCCTGATACTTTGTCTCCGTCTGATGTTGTCGGAACAGAGCGTCTTTTGTGCGCGCTGGTTGAAGATCCCGACTGGTGCCGGGACATGTTCTCGCATGAACTGGAGAACAATCTTGCACTCCTGCAGGGACGTAAACGCGTATATTCCTGAACTGCCAGACATAGGCCTTGATGCCCTGAACCTTTTGGAGGTCCAGGCCGGCATGGACCCCGTTTACTTCAAAAGAATATTTGGTGATGGACTGGTCGTGCACGGTGGCATCAGCGCGGCTTTGCGCGATCACCCGGACCAGATGAGGTCAGAGATGGAACGTGCTGTTCCAATAATGAAGCAGAAAGGGGGGTATGTCTTGTCCCTCGACGATTCAGTTCCCTCGAGTGTGAGTCTCAACGATTTTCAGCAAGTAATCACACTGGCAAAAGAGTTGGAAACGTGCTGAGGAGAGTAGAACTCTTCGCAGCAGCGGACCGCGTTATGGGGGCGTAAAATCTTGCATTTCACCATTCAGCCGTCTATCTTTCTTGACCGAGAGGTCTTGTGAATGAGGCTAAGGGATATTCCCTCTGTTAACATACTTTTGAACACACTGAGGTGGGAAAGGATTGAACTGCCCAGAGAATACGTCGTCGACATCGTTCGACGTGAATTATCTGCTATTCGAAAACTGGCAAAGGATGGCGATGTTCATTTTGACGAAGGGCAAATCGTGAGTCGTGTTCGCTCTGAAGTCCGGCGGCGAAACAGGGCAAGTTTGACTAATGTCATCAATGGGACAGGCATCATTCTTCACACCGGGCTTGGACGAGCACCCTTTTCTCAATCCCTCTTGCGGAAGGTGGCTGATGATATGAGAGGATATTCGGCCCTGGAATTGAATCTTCAGACCGGGAGACGGGGGGAAAGACTCCATCACATAACTCCTTTACTTAACTCACTGACAGGGGCAAAAGACTCAATCGTTGTGAATAACAACGCGGCTGCAGTACTGCTCTCTCTCAACAGCCTTGCTGAGGGAAAAGATGTCGTTGTTTCTCGGGGACAGCTGGTAGAGATCGGTGGTCTTTTTCGAATTCCTGATGTGATTCGGAAAAGCGGTGCAAGTCTGGTGGAAGTGGGCACTACCAACCGGACTCATCTTGAAGACTACGTGAATGGTCTCTCTCGGAATGCAGGCGTTATTCTCATGGTTCATACCAGTAACTATCGAATCCAGGGATTTACCAAGGAAGTTCCTCTGGTGGACCTCGCCAAACTCAGCGCGAAAAAAAGGGTGCCTTTGATTGTCGATCTGGGAAGTGGGGCGCTCTTCAACCTTGAGGAAGCCGGTCTACCTCACGAACCTGTGGTGTCCGACGCTCTTGACCAGGGAGCGAGTCTGGTCACTTTTTCCGGCGACAAACTCCTGGGAGGACCCCAGTCAGGACTCATATGCGGTAAGAAACATTTCATATCCAAGTTGCATAAGAATCCTATGTACCGTGCGCTGAGGTGCGACAAAATGACTCTTGCTCTTCTCGAACGTACACTCAGATCATATCGCCAGGCGCCGCCTGGAAGGGAGAACATGACTTACCAGCTTTTCACGACTTCTCGAAGGACGTTGATAAATCGGGGCCGCAAACTGGTTGCATCGATGAGAGACGATGATGTGAGAAAGCTGGGTGTGAGTGTGGTACATTCAGAAGTTGAGGCGGGCAGCGGATCATTACCTACCGAACTTTTGGAAAGTGCCGCACTTAGATTCCAGTCCGAGATCCTCACTCCCTCCTCGTTGTCAGAACGCTTCAGAAAATGGAACCCGCCCATTGTGGGATACAGTTCAAGAAACCGCTTTTATCTGGATCTCAAGGCGATCCCGGCGGAGGAATATCAAGTTTTGAGGAAGGCCATGAAAGAGATCGCCAAAGGAGTCTCCTGATCTATCATGCCGCAAGTCGTAATCGGAACTGCGGGACATATCGATCATGGAAAGACGGCCCTGGTCAAGGCATTGACCGGGACGGATGCGGACCGTCTTCCAGAGGAGAAAGAGCGCGGAATGACCATCGATCTCGGCTTCGCCTTCTTGACGGATGATATCACGATCATCGATGTTCCCGGTCACGAGAGATTCATTCGGAACATGGTCGCGGGAGTAAGCACCATCGATATAGCTCTCATAACCATCGCCGCCGATGATGGCATCATGCCTCAAACCCGTGAACACGTGGACATCCTCCGCCTGTTGGCCGTGCAGCTGGGCTGCATTGCAATAACGAAGACGGACCTTGTGGAAGATCAGGAATGGCTTGACCTGTTGGAAGAGGAGATACGGGAGTACGTAGGAGATTCCTTTCTCAAG